>DASYJZ010000577.1:0-12045 GCA_035995965.1 Longimicrobium sp.
CAGAGCCCGCCGCTTGGCGGCTCCGCGAAGGGTATGTAAACTCCGCACGCGATCTCGTCAACGGCCGCGGTCGGCGCGGGACGGTGACCCGGGGTATCTGGTCTTTGAACAAAGACCGTTTCCCCTTCAGCCATCCTCGCCCGCCGTGTCTAGACGCAAGATGGGTCGCCGTCCTGCGACCGAGTCAGAACCCCGCGCGTACATTCGCTGGATCGGGAGACGTGCGTACGCTGAACTGGGTGGTTGGGCTGCGTGGGGTGGCCGGCGCCAAGAACCGCTACGAGCGCCCGGGGAGAAGTTCGCGACTGACCAGCCCAACACGGCAGCGATCCTTTTTGGATACCGCTTGGCGGAGCTACGCGAGAACCGCGAGGCGGAGGAGAAAGCCGCCGCGGCCGCAGTGTCGGTGCCGACCTCCATCGCATCCTTCATCGGTTATCACTTGGCCTGCAAGGCGCAGGTCGGACGCCACAGACCATCAGAGCGCGAACTGAGTCTGCTGCGTACGCGCCTTATCAATGCCGGAAAGTTCTTCCACACCCGGGGGCTCCGCGAGCTTCGCGAGATCACCCGTGGGGATGTCGCCGCGTACATGGAGCATCTCCAGCAGGAGGTTAGGCGCGCGCCTCGTCACGCGTGGGCGCGTAGGTGCTTGAGTCGCACTACCCAGCGCAAGTACCTAAGCGCACTCAACAACCTGCTAAAGCGGGCGCGGGGCACGGGGATCATCACGACCAATCACGTCGCGGATCTGATGGATGAGGAGACCACCGCGTAGATGTGGGGAAAGCCGTGTGGTAGTCAAAGTGGATTGGGGAACGCCTAGAAAGCGGGAACCGCTTCGTACCCCGGCCGGGTGTGCGTCAGCCTACCGGGCCCGCCGGGCGAGATCACGAAGCGACGGCTCCCAGCGGAGGTCGCCGACGTGTGCGAAGACGGTGCGGGAGGATACGAGGTCGAATTGCGCCTCCGTCCAGACGTTCACGACCCGTTCTCCCCACCAGTACTCGTGGTGCTCGGTCACGCGCTCCGGCAGGATCGAGCGCCAGAGCAACTCGTCGTTCGGGATGCTGACCGGCGCCGAAAAGCTACGTTCCATCCTTTCCGCCCATGTGGCGGTGGCGTAGTAGACACCGCAGTTCACCGTTGCCCAGTAGCCGGGAATTTGGATGAACCTGGGAGTGCCGCCCTCCCGGCAGAAGGCCCAGAACTCCTCATCCGGCACCCGGAGCGCGACCGTATCCCAATCCACCCACAGGAACTCACCATATTCCCGAAGCGCCCACAGGCACATCCAGTGCTTCATCCGGTGCGCGGCATCGTGTTGTACGTGCGGGGGGGCATCGTCGAAGACGCGGCGCACGCGGAGCCCCTGCGCTGTCAGCAGCGATGCGCACTCTTCGTCCCCGGCGAGGACCACGAGTCTGTCGCGGTACCAGGGATTTGCCTCGAGACTTCGCGGGATCTCGGTGAGCGTAACGTGCGGCACCTGGCGAACGCCCCCGCGCACGTAGAAGTACAATCCCGAGATCATGGGAACCGGATCGTAGCGCCGCGTCCCCGTCATTTCAGCCTCCCATCCGGCGCCGGGCCTCGCCCAGGATCATCCGCTGGTCCCCCGAAGAAACCCGGAGGTACCGCCCGATCATGGCGTTCCGCTCCGGGCGAGGCTGCGCGGAGAACAGCTCCCAGATCGCCGGTTCCGCCTCCGCCGGGATGCCGAAGCGGAGTTCCGCGGCGTAGCGATGCAGCCGCTCCAGGGTGGCGAGCGCGTACTTCCAGTTCACGAGAGGCATCAGCAGCAGCACCTCGCGCCGGCGAACGGATTCGACCGCGAGGGGGTGGATGGCGGCTCGCCACGCGCCGGCCCTGTGCTCCACGCCGATCGCGGAGAGGGCCAGATCGCACTGTCCCAGGCGGTCCTCGAGACGTGCCGCCGACGCATCGTATGCAAGCTCGATGAGCTGGCCCGCGTGCGTGTAGGAAGTCTGGTACGGAGGGTTGTCCCGCCCCGGCTGTGCGCCGCGCCGGACGAGCTGAGCGGCCAGCAGTTCCCGGTCGGCCGGAGTCGCCGGCCACACGTCCAGGTCACGTGGCGGGCGGCCGTGCAGGAGAGACTTGAACGCCCCGCCTGCGAGGAAGAAAGAAGCCGCGGGTTCCTCCCCCAGCACGGGTGCCAGCCGCGACCGCGCGAAGCGGACCAGCGCGGCCTCATCCACCGGCGTACGGTCCCGAGGCCGGTTCGACAGGCTGCGGAAGCCGGCACACCGTGATTCCCCGCTCGTCGATGATTTCCAGCGCGCCGTCCTCCCGCTCCACGCGCGACTGTCCGTTGTAGAACGGCTCCGCGGCCGCGAACCGGCATGCATAGGCGGGCTCGCCCTCCCGGTTCACATGGTGCCAGCCGCACGCGTCCCTTGCCCGGGCATATCCTTTGTGGAAGACGTCCAGATCGAGAAATCGCCGGCCGTTCAGCGGCCGTCCATCGCCCCCGATATGCATGTGGTACCCGGTCTGCTCCTGCACGACGGCGATCCCTTCCCGGAAATCGCCGGCATAGGCATGTCGTTCCGGGTAAAGGGGTTTCCCCGTCAGGTCCACGTGGAAGTATTCGCCGCCTACCCCGCGCACGGTGCAGCGCCGCCCCTGGAAGTTGCCGCACCATGCGTAACGTTCGGGGCCGAGGTCCGTCCCATCTGGCAGGATGTGGAAGGCACGGCCCGCCTCCTCCACCGCCGCAAGCCCGTCGTAGAACCCGTAGCTACGCGTAAAGCGCCGGGCGTAAGCGGGCTTGCCAGAGGGTCCGATGTGGAAGGCACCGGAGGCGTCCCGCGCCGCGGCGAGCCCGGGCGCGTGAAACGACAGCACCTCCGCGAAGCGGGCGGGATAGAGGGGCACTCCGTCCGCAGTGAGATGGTGGGTGCGCGAGGGCGCGACGCGCGTCTTGTCCCAGCGGATCATTGGCCGGTCTCCACCGGCTGGCGCATGTTGCAGCCACGGCAGAGCGGGTGCTCGGCGTACGTCTCCTGCAGCCGCCGGTAGGCATCGCCGGTCCAGACGTTCTGGATCCCCACGAGCTTCAGGTCGCCGAACTCGCCGAGCGTGCGCCGCTGGGCGTCGGGTGCGCAGCAGGGATCGAAGCGCCCCTCCGCGCTCACCCAGGCCTCCTTTCCCAGGAAGGGACACCGGGCACCCGGAGCCATGTCGGCCACTGCGCCGGGGTCCAGCAGGTGGAAGTTCTCCAGCAGCACTCGACCGCCGTCCGGGCGCGGGTGCTCGTCCGCGGCACGGCGGGCCTCGTGCACGGCCCGGTTCCAACGGGCGATGGCTTCCGGGCTGCGGCGCATCGACAACGGGCGAATCGCATCGAAGTGAGCCCACAGGTGGTGCCCCTTCACCCGGTCGACGCCGAGCGACGCCGCCAGACGCACGATGTCGGCGAGCTCGGCCACGTTGGTCTGCAGAAAGGTGAGCTGGAGCGTCACGCGGGCGCGGTGTCCCCCGGCGAGCGCGTGCGCGTCGCGCTCCGCCACGAAGACGCGCAGGTTCTCCAGCACACGCTCCCACCGGGTGCCCAGCATCACGGCCTCGTGCGTCTCCCGCGTTGCACCGTTCCAGGAGATCTTCACGTCGGAGAGGATGGGGACCAGCCGCCGTGCCCACTCCCGCGCGCCGCGGCGGGGAAAGGTGCCGTTGGTGGTCAGGTTCATCATCAGCCCGTGCTGCACGCACAGGTCTACCAGGTCGTCGAAGTGCTGGTAGACCAGGGGCTCGCCCATGGTGGAGGGAATGATCTCGCGCAACGGCGTGTCGCGGGAGTCCTCCAGCACCCGCCGCAGCAGTTCCAGCGGCATCCTGCGCCGCGGCCGGCCCGCGGCCTCCCTCTCCCGCTGGCGGTCGCTGTGCGGAGAGTGCTCCTCGCACATGATGCAGCGCAGGTTGCACTCGTCGGGATTGGTGTCGAAGGTGATCCGCCAGGGCCCGGGCCTGATGGGCGCCCGGGCCGCCCGCTTCTCGCGGATCACCCGCGCATACAGCGCCTCCATCTCGCGGACGTGCTCCCGGACGTCGGTCACGTCCCCGCTCTCCGATTGCAGGTAGCCCCGGGCCCCGAGCCTGGCTGCGAGTCCCGGCTCGTCCACCAGGCGCTGCATGGCGTCCCGGAGCGCGGCCGGGTCGCGATGCGCGAAGAGGACCCCGTTCTCGCCGTCTCGGACGAGTTCGCGCATCCCGCCGGCGTCGGCCGTCACCACCGGCACGCGCGCCTGCAGCGCTTCGTGGATCACCAGCGGCGAGTTCTCCATCCAGATCGAGGGCACCACGATGGCGTCCACGTGGTCGAACACCTGGCGCACGATGTCGGCGTTGCGGTACTCCGGCCGCCACTCCACCCGTTGCGAGGCATCGCCCGGGAGCGCTGCCGCCAACGCCTGGAGCGCCTCGGTGTTCGCCCCCCGCGGCCGGCCCCAGATGCGCAGCCGGGCGGGCCCGCGCACCCCGCCAAAGGCCTCGATGAGGTGGTGGATTCCCTTGGCGGGGATGTGCGTGCCGATGTAGCCGAAGACGAGCTCCGCCTCGGGCCGGCGGTCGCGCCCACGCAGCGCGGCCGCATCGAAGCCGTATTCGAGATGCACGATACGCTCGACAGGCACGCCGAAGTCCGTCTTGAACCGCTCCATCAGCGTGCGCGACGGTGCCACGAAGCGGTCCACCAGCCCCGCCATCCCGCGCACGTGGTCCATGCGGCGCCGGACCCAACCGGTCCAGTGGGCGGCGTCCTCCTCCCGCTCCGCCGCCGCGCCGGAGAAGTACCGGGCGTAGCACCGCTCGGCACAGGTGCGGTCGTGCTGTCCCGCGCACGCGGCCCACACGTCGGCCGGATCCTTCGGGTGCATCTGCATGAACTGGCCGCGCGGGCACATCAGCCAGTAGTCGTGCAGGGTGAAGACGATGGGGATGTCCCGGAGGGACGCCTGTTCGAGAAGGGAGGTCGAGAGATGGTTCAGGTGACCCACGTGCACGACGTGCGGCTGGAACTCGTCAAGCACCTCCGCGAACCGCTGGTCGACACCGTCCCGGCGGTAGCGGTCGCGCCCGTCGGGTACGTTCACGAGGTGCAGGAGGATGCGCGGGTCAGCCGGATCGAACTCCCGCAGGACGTCGAACTCCGGCGAAAACGGATCTTCGCGCCGGGTGAAGACCTGCACCGTGTGGCGGTCTGCGAGTCCCTGCGCCAGCGCCCGCGTATACACTTCCGAGCCGGCGTTGAACCGCATGGGGTAGCCGTGGATGACCAGCAGGATGCGCATGGTTGAGTCTCGGGGCAGGGGGCGGCGGTAAATGACGAGAGGACACGGGGTGGGTATCCGGCGATCATTGGTGCGTCCCGCTCCAGGTGCGCGCCCATACGTGTCTTCCCGGAGCCCGTCGCGTCCGCCACCAGAACGCTTCCCGTGTTGTTCAGGATCCACAGCGCCTGTGCAATGCCTCCCACCTGTGACGGCCACAGATGCGGCGCCTCCGCTGGATCCGGCAGGTAGCGCCTCGCCCAGGTACCTTCCAGCAATTCCGCGCAAGCCCGTGCGAGCGCGTCTTCCCAGTTCACCTTCCTCAGGAGCTTTCTGAGCAGCGCCCGGCCTGATAATCCCTGGCCTCGTGCCAGATTACGTCGGCCGCCTGCGCGGTTTCCCGGTACCGCTGCGGCTCCGACGCGGAAACGAAGCGGCAATTCGCCTCGGCCTGCACGCGCAATGCCGGAGTGGCTGTAGTTGCTGGATCCCAGCGTGGCCGCCTCGGGCGTGACGTACATCTTCGCGTGGATTACGCGCTGGTTGGACGTGCGCACCGACACGATTCCCTCCGAGAGGCACTGGATGGCGGCCACGATCTGGGCAAACCTCGCGATCGAAATCCCCTGGCGGAACCAGTAGTCGGCGATCTCTGTCTCGAACCGCTGCCGTGAATCCCTGTGGTTGGTGCGCCGCGCCCGGCTCGGCTCATGCCCGATGACAACGGTCGCTCCCGCGGGCGGTTCGCTTTGCTTCCGGTGGTAAACGTCGGCGAGAAACTCGATGACGCGGTCCAGCGACGTGTAGCTCGTGATCAGGAGCGGTGCATCGGACCTCCGCAAATCCGCGAGGATCACGTCATCCGCGGTGTGCCCCGCCACGTTTCCCGGAAACCTGTCGACATCTGGCCACTCCTGTCCTGTGGAAGGGTCGAACTGCAGCTGGGCCTCTCCCGTATCCTCTCGTGGAGAGCGACAGGATTTCCGAGAAGAGAATCCGCTGCTCCGGCGCGTCGTCTTCAGCCTGAGCCAGGAGTTCGAGTGGCCGGATCACGCGTCGGCGGATGACTTTGGGCGTCCTTTCCGGACGGCAAGAAGGGCCGAATTTCTCATTCGGCTTGCGGAGCACGACATCCACCACATCTCCGCGCTCTCACACGCCAGAAACACGGGCGTCCTCAAACCCTCGGGGGCACTGGCTCCCGAAGCCATTCACAAAGATGCCGCACTTGCGAGCGCTCGGGCCCAGTACCGATCCGGATCTTCAGGTGACTGGGATACCAGACGGTGTTCAATCGGATGGGCGAGAACTCACCCGTCGCAAGTACCAGGAGTTCTTTGTACGGGCGAGATTGCAGTTGGCGCATGAGGCTTCGGTGAACAACGTGCTGAAGCCGACTCAGGGCATGCGGAAACTGTGAAGGGATGTAGTTGTCGACCATTACGCTTGGCTCTATCGCTCCGTATCGTGATGAAACCAGAATGAGGTCCAAGTCAGGAGGCCACTGTTCTTTCCGGACCACGTACCGCAGGAGGCGAATGCACCTGCTGTTGTAGTACTCCCATGCGGTTTGAAGACTCGCACCCGAGGACGCTTGAGAAGGATGGCATTCGACGACAAGAAGCCGACTGGGATTCTGTGACCGTGGAGGGCAGGGTGTCATTCGACAGAACCGGTTAGAGGGATACGATTGTTCCCCCCACCTTTTCTCTATTCAGTCGCAACCCTCACTCGGAATCGAGCAGCAGAACGAGAATGGCGGCTGGGAATTTGGCCCCAACCGCCACCCGCGGCCCATATTGTATTTACGGCTTGGTCAGGTCAGCTCGCCACCTGAGACCTGATTACTATTTTCCATACTCGTTCACGGTATTCACCGAGCAGGTAGTCTGCCAGCAGCGTGATGTCCTTGGACGTGTTCTGTACCTCGTTCCACCGCCGTTGAAGTCCGGGGCCAAAGTCCCAGGCGCCGCCGGTCCACTTGCAGAGTTGTTGGAGCGGAAGGAGATCCTCGCCGAACGCGGCAGCTGAAGGTACGCCATCGTCGACGTACCGCTCCGCGATGGCGTCCATGAGCATGCCCATGCTCACGATGCCTGCGCCATGCATGAGGCGAGATTGCCTCGGCGGCTTCGCCCAAGCGTCGTCGAACGTGGTGCGGACTGCTGACCAAAAGGCCTTTACGAGCTCAAGCATGGCCTCCTGATCACCTTCACCAGTTTGTGGATTCCTGAACTGGTGAAGAGCGCCTTCGTTAAGACTGTTCTCCAGCATCCGGAGAACCGAATTGTCCTTGACGATCCCTTCCGGGTTCGTCGGCGTCTGGATCAAGCCGCGGAACGGGGAATCATCATCAAAATTCAAACGTTCCAGCAGCATCGCGGGAAACCGCCGACGCTGGAGTCCCGCAGGGAGGCGGGCTTCCGTTCCGGGGAGCAACTCGTAGAGCAAGCCCTTGGGAAGTGGCTTCGTGGAGTTCACGAGGATGAATTGTTCCTTCTGCTCCTGTGCGTCGGCAACGAAGAACGCGTTCACTGCGATCGGAAACCGCTCCACATTCGCTTCGCGAATTGCAGCGGCTCGCTGTTGCCCATCGACGATCCAGGCGGGCTTCTCCGCGGCCGGGAGATCTGGATCCAAAGGGATGCAGATCACACCCAAGCGGCTGTCGGCGAACTCGACAGGCTGCATCGGGAGAGGCTCGAATCGGACTGGCTGATCGAAGGCGACAACAATCGAGTTCGGGATCAGCGGCCGCCCCGACTCAAGGTACGTTCGTATCTCCGCGATGTGGGAGAGCACCTCGGGACGCTGGTAGCCCTGCATGCGCAAGCCGTCGTCGCGGTGGACGCGAGAGATCGTCGCGAATTCGGCGAGCCGCTTTCCGTCAATGATGAAGCTGTAGAGAGTGCGACCGCCTTGCCGGTACTCGGTCGCGGGCACTCGGAGCTCATTGTGTTCTCGCGGGCGGATCATTGCGTTGGCTCAGTACAGGTCATGGCTTGCTCTCGGGCTGGCCTCTGGCGCCAGCCCAGTTCCTGGTGCAGCCGTTGATACAGAATGGTCAGGTTGTGGAATCCCCGGCGCCGGTTACGCTCAGCCCCGCGGAAAATTACGACGTTGATTCCGATCGTGCGACAGACTTCGCAGGGGCACTCCTTCCACGGCTGCTCCTCAAGGATTTTTCGGTACGGCCTGCTTCGGTCGACCTTCCCGTCGTGGAGTTGCTCGTATTCCAGCAAAGGCTCTAGCGTTGCCTCGACACTGACCTCACCGCGGTCGTATGCGCGCAGCGCCGTCAGCGTGCTCTGCTCGAGTCGCCGGGCCTGGTCCTGGTTCACCTCTCCAGAGCCGATCCTGCGCTGAAGTCTGGGATTGCCCTGCACCTGCGGAACTCTGAGCGCGACGTAGTTCCCGTGCAGTGTGTGGTAATTGTCTTTCGCGTCCTTGAATGCCTGCATGAGCGGCATCGTACTGTCGAAGCTTGTCACCCCGAACCGCTGAAAATCGAGGACGTGTTCGCAGCGGGTGATGCCCAGCAAATGCAACTGGGTCCCATGGTTTCGGATCACGTTGATGGTTTCCAGACAGGCAAGGATGTCCCGGGTCTTCAGTGGGACCATACCGCCGATCGCGATTCGGTCGTAGCCGCTTTTCTGCAGCTGGCGCACCGCGTCTGCGTAGGAGAGCGGACTCCACCCCTGCGCTACGCCGAGGGGCGTGAACCCACAACCTTGAGACTCATGGGTGCGAAGAAACTCATCCGCGAGTTCGAGGGTGATTGCCTGCCGTTTGCGGGAATCCTCCAGGAGGCGCTCCTCTTCGCGATCGAGAAGCAGTCCGCCCAGTCCGAGTTGGTCCGCATCCGGGATGTATCCGAGGATTGCGTGGTCTACCGAGATGCCCTGGTCGAATCCGCACTGAGTGTAGAACTGGATTACCTCGTCCACGGAGAACGGGGGGTACTCCTCGCGCACGTAGGAGAAAGCACCGCAATCGCCGAGGGTCTCAAGCCGCTGAACGCCGGGGCGTTCGTCCAGACGGAGGAAACCCCGGATCCCAAGACGGAAAAGTCTGTGGCGCTGCGCCAGAGAATACTTGCCAGCCCCGCTCCCGGATCCATCCACGATCGCCTTTGACACGAGGACGCCGTCGAATGGACGCTGCGCGAAGACTTCATGTGCGTACAGGTCGTCCCGCTGGCGAATCCGGAATTCCGCCCGCGTTTCCGTCTCGAAGTCGAAGCTTGGATCAACCGAGTCCTGGCTATCGGGGAAAAAGAACTTCATCGTAAACACTTTCGGTTCCGCTTCTCCTGCGGAACGGTGTGAGCAGCCGCCGGGGAGATGACGTCTCGCACCTGCATGAACAGGCGGCCGAAGCGCTTCTCTTCGAACGCCCAGCGGCGCTCGTCGCGCAGCTTGCGCAGGAGCGCCGTCTTCGAAGCGGCGGGCCGGACCTCGAGCTCCTCGCGGATGAAGGCCGCCACCTCCGCGGGAGAGACCTTCGCGCCCATCTTCCGCTCGCGCGTCGCAATGGATCCGGCGTACCCCCGCAGCCGCTCGTTCAGGACGGCGGCTGCCGGTTCCCACGCCCCTTCCAGGAGCAGTTCCGCGACACGCACGTTCAGCGACATCGCCGCGCCGCCCAGAGGCCCCCGCGGGCCCTGCAGCCGCCAGTCGAACCGGAGCTGGTTCCGCTCCAGCCCCTGTAGCCAGGGCGAGCCGGCGGAAACCAGCGCGAGGTGTCCGGCGTCGTCCAGGGTACCCGCCGCGGCCACCAAGTCGTCGCGCATGGCGTTCAGGTAGGTTTCCGACGCGACCACCCAGATCGCGGCCCCGGGATCGAGCGCCGCCAGTGCCTGGACCGAGCGCGGGGTGCCGGCGACCGGGCCCTCCCACTCCGCCAGCCCCGACCACCACCGCGCCACGCTTTCCGCGTGCGGCGGCGTTTCTCCCGTCCTCCAGACGGAATCCGCGTGGTTCCGAGAGAAGGTGGCGGAGTAGGGAAAGACCGAGGCGTCTCCCGGAACCAGGCCGTATCCGGCGGAGCACACCCACAGCCGGGCCTGGACGCCCCGGCTTCCAGCGAGGCCGGGGAGCGAGCGGGCGATCTGCCAGTGGTCGCCGGCGTAGAGGTCCCCCACGGCCGCGGCGGCGGCCGGATCACATGGGCGCCCGAGTGCGTCCAGCCAGGACGCCAGGCGGACGGAAAGGGAGGGGTGCCGATGTTCCCGCAGCCGGAGCGGACCCAGTGCGGCGCGCCGCTTTCGCTTGGTGCAGGTGACCACCAAGTGCAGCCGGTCCGCGGCTGCGGGCGCCCGGTCGGTCACGCGCCGGTCCGGCCGCCGCGGTAGACGCACCCCGACGTGCACGTCTCGCGGACGATCACCTCGCTGAGCCCGGAGAGGCGCGGCTCCAGCCGGTCCCAGATCCAGACCGCGATGTTCTCGCTGGTCGGGTTCTCCAGCCCCGGAATGTCGTTCAGGTAGTTGTGGTCCAGCTGGTCGTAGAAGGGCTGGAACGCGCCCTTTAGGTCCGCGAAGTCCGCCACCCAGCCAAGCCGCGGATCGACGGCCCCATCCACGCAGATGCGCACGAGAAAGCTGTGGCCGTGAAGCCGGGCGCACTTGTGCCCTTCCGGCACCATGGGAAGGCGGTGCGCCGCTTCGAACGTGAATTCCTTGAAGATCTGCATTTTCTCCTTTACCGGATGCCCGCGACCTTGTGCGTCTGAACCGAAAGGCGCCAGGGAGGACCCAGCTCCATCACCGCCGCGACGGTTTCCTGGTAGTTGGATCCGGACCCGGGCAGGTCGACCGGCTGCAGAAAGTAGTTCGCGAAGGAGCATCCCGCAGCCAGCCGCCGGACTGACACCGTGTCCGGGGTCAAGCCGGCGACGGCTGTTCCCGTAAAGAGCACCTTCAGCTCGTCCCCGCTTTTCTGAACGAATTCCGATTGCTTCGGACTGATGGTGAGCCAATCCACGAGCGTGCGGTCCACGGCACGCGAGCCGTTCGATTCCATGCTGATCCGATAGCCCCGGCCGCGCAGCGCCGCGGAGAGATCCAGGTCGAACTGCAGCGAAGGCTCCCCTCCCGTGGCAACGAGCAGGAGGCCGGCGGGTTCCCCGCCAAAGCTTTCTTCCGCGGCGGTCCGCACCAACTCCAGCACGCCGGCCACGCCCGCCGTGTGGTGAGCACGGACCCAGTCGGTGTCGCACCATGGGCACACCTTGTATCCCAGGTTGCATCCCGCGAAGCGAAGGAACACGGCCGGCATCCCCGCCTGGGCCCCTTCGCCCTGGAGCGTCGGGAACACCTCGTTGATCCCGTAGCGCCGGGCCCGATCCGGGCGGACGCGGAGCGGGACGGCGGGAGCGGTCAGCGCCGTCATCCGGCCACGGGGGCACAGCTCACCATGACCTGCTTCCAGAACTCTGCGTCCTGGTACGGGGTCGGATCCGCAATCCCGGCTTCGGCAATAGCCCACGCGCGCTCCACGCAGGTGCCGCAGCGGCCGCAGTGGTGCTCGCCGCCGTTGTAGCATGACCAAGTATCGGTCAGGGGGAACCCCAGCTGCGCCGCTTCGCGCGCGATCGCGACCTTGTCGGCGGAGAGGTACGGCGCCAGGAGCTCGACGTGTTCGCCAAGAGACGCGTCCTGCATGTGCTGGAACCGCTTGATGAAGTCCGCGCGGCAGTCGGGATAGATTGCGTGGTCTCCAGAGTGCACCGCGACCGCCACCGCCCGTGCCCC
>DASYJZ010000578.1:0-7922 GCA_035995965.1 Longimicrobium sp.
TCGCCCGGCTCCACGCGGAAGCCGCGGATCTTCACCTGCTGGTCCAGCCGGCCCAGGAACTCGATGGTCCCGTCCGCCAGCAGCCGGCAGCGGTCGCCGGTGCGGTAGACGCGGCCGTCGCCGAAGGGATTGGGGATGAAGCGCTCCCCCGTCAGCTCCGGCCGCCCCAGGTATCCCCGCGCTACCCCCGCGCCGCCGACCAGCAGCTCGCCCGCGACGCCCACGGGGACGGGGCGGAGCGCGGCGTCGACGACGTACGCGCGGTAGTTGGGGAGCGGGCGGCCGAGCGGCAGCGTGCCCGACTGCGTCTGCGGACGGTCCGCGGCGACGCGGCAGGTCAGCGCGCCGACGGTGGTCTCGGTGGGGCCGTAGTGGTTGAAGACGGCGCAGCCGGGCGCCGCGCGCAGCAGCTCGTCCACCCAGGCGGACCGCGACGCCTCGCCGCCCAGCACCAGCCAGCGGCGCGGCATCACCCGCGCGGGGTCGCCGCCCTGCAGCGCGGCCAGGTGCGACGGGGTGATCTTCAGGCAGTCGATGGCGTGGCGCGCGAAGTACTCGGCCATCGCGTCGCCGCTGAAGATCCGCTTCTCGCCGATCACGTGCAGCGTGCCGCCCCACGCCAGCGCGGAGAAGACGGCCGTGTTGCCCAGGTCGGCGGAAAGCGTCGACACGGTGGCGTAGCTCGCGCCCTCCTCCAGCCCCAGCCGGTCGCGCAGGCCGAAGAGGTAGTTGGCGAGCTGCCGGTGCTCCACGGCCACGCCCTTCGGCGTCCCGGTGCTCCCGGAGGTGTAGACCAGGTAGGCGAGGTGCGCCGCGGACGCGCCGTCCGCGGGGTTCTCGGCGCTCTCGTCCGCGAGCGCCGCGTCGTCGTCCAGGC
Organism: Longimicrobium sp.; assembly: GCA_035995965.1. Lineage (GTDB taxonomy): Bacteria > Gemmatimonadota > Gemmatimonadetes > Longimicrobiales > Longimicrobiaceae > Longimicrobium. The sequence continues at coordinate 878 of DASYJZ010000578.1, forward strand.
AGACGACGGGGAGGGAGCCGGCGGGGAGCTTCGCGGCCAGCGCGCGGCGGGTGACCAGCGCGGCCGCGCCCGCATCGCCCAGCATGAAGGCCAGGCGCTCGGCGGGGAGCGCGGTGTCGAGCGCCAGGTAGCCGCCGCCCGCCTTCATCACCCCCAGCAGCGCGACGATCATCTCCGGGCCGCGCTCGAAGCACGTCGCCACGGGCACGTCCGGGCCGACGCCGAGCGCGCGCAGGCGGTGGGCGAGCCGGTTGGCGCGCTCGTTCAGCTCGCGGTAGGTCAGCTCGCCGTCCTCGTGCACCAGCGCGGTCGCGTCCGGCGTGCGGGCGGCCCGGGCCTCGAAGAGCCGGTGGACGCAGGCGTCGGCCGGGTAGTCGGCGTCGGTGCGGTTCCACTCCTCCACGATGCGGCCGCGCTCGGCGGCGCCCAGCACCTCCAGCTCCGCCAGCGGCCGGTCGTCGCCCGCGGCGATCTGCTCCAGCACGCGCTCGGTCTGGCCCAGCAGCCGGTCGATGGTGGCGCGCTCGAAGAGGTCGGCGTTGAACAGCGCGTAGAGCTCGATCTCGCTCCCCGTATCCACCACGTCCACGTGGAAGTCCCAGCGGGTGAACGGGACCGAGGCGCCCGGCACCGGCTCCATCTCCACCCCGCCGAAGGCCGGCGCCTCGCCCTCGGCCGCGGGCTTCACCCCCGGCTCCAGGTTCAGGTGCACGGAGATGAGCGGGGGCAGCGACGGGTCGCGGGCGATGTTCTGCGCCTCGCTGAGCCGCGCGTAGGAGAAGACCTCGTGCTCGAAGGCGTCCAGGAGCCAGCCGCGCACCTGCTTGAGGAAGCCGAGCGTCCCGGCGTCCTGCGCGGCGCGGCTGCGGATGGGGAGCACGTCCACGCAGTGGCCCACCAGCGTGTCGGCGCCGTCGAAGGGGCGCCCGGCGGAGGAGACGCCGATCACCACGTCGTCCTGCCCCGTGGTGCGGTGCAGCGTCGCCAGCACGCCGCCGACCAGCGTCATGAACGGCGTGCACCCGCGCGCCCGGCCCAGCTCCCGCAGCTTCGCGGCGAGCGCGAGCGGCAGCGTCCAGTGCGCGGAGCCGGCGCGGTGGCTGGGGACGCCGCCGCGCGGGCGGTCCGTCGGCAGCGCCAGCCGCGGCGCGGCGTCGAAGCGCGCGAGCCACTCGGCCTCGGCCTCGGCGTGCGACTCCACGTGCTGGGCGAAGAGCGCGGCGTACGCGCTGAACTGCATCGCCTCCGGGAGCCGCGGCGCGGAACCGCCGAGCCGGGCGCGGTACGCCGTCTCCAGGTCGCGCTCCAGCAGGTCGATCCCCAGCCCGTCGGACGCGACGTGGTGCACCACCACCTGCAGCACCTGGCGATCGGGCCCGTTCGCATGCAGGTGCACGCGCAGCAGCGGCCCGGTCGCGAGGTCGAAGACGCCGCGCACCTCGTCCGCCAGCGCCTCGCGCAGCCGGTCCGCGTCCTCGTGCTCGGCCGGCGCGTCGACGACCAGCGGGACGGGGGCGGGGAGCGCGGGGAGGACGTGCTGCGCCTCGCCGGAGGGATCGAAGACGGTGCGCAGCGACTCGTGGTGCGCGACGACGTCGCCGATCGCGGCGCGCAGCGCATCGACGTCGAGCCGGCCGCGCAGGCCGACCACGAACTGCTCGTTGTAGGCGCGCGAGGCGTCGTCGCCGAGCTGGGCGTGCACCCACACCTGGCGCTGCGCCGGGGTCAGCGGGAACGACTTCGGCGCGGACGACGCGGCGGGCGCCGGGAAGAGCTCGAGCTCGACCGGGAGCGGCGATCCGCCGCCGGGCTTCTCGGGGAGGAAGCCGCCCTCGCGGAGCGCGTGGATGCTCTCGCGCAGCGCCTGCACCATCGCCGCGCAGTCCGCGTCGGTGTGCGCGGTGGAGACGAAGCAGCCGCGGCCCTCCCAGACGTAGATCCCCCGCTCCAGCATGTGGTAGAAGAGGAGGTCGATGAACTGGTCCTCGGGCCGGAAGACGAAGCGGAAGTACGAGTGCGCGTGCACGACCTGGATCGGCGCGCCCTCCTCCTCCAGCACCGCGCGCAGCGCCGCCACCAGCCGGTCCGCGCGGGCGTGCAGCCCGTCGTACAGCGCCTGGCCCTGCTCCTTGAGGTGGACCAGGACGGCGTGCGCCGCGGCCAGCACCGCCGGGTGCTTGCAGAAGGTGCCCGCGAAGAAGGTCTGGTCGGCCTCGGGATAGCTGTCGTCGCCGAAGCTCCACTGGCCGCCGTCGATGGCGTCCATCAGCCGCGCGCGCCCCGCGAGCACGCCCGCCGGGAGCCCGCCGCCAATCACCTTGCCGTAGGTCGCCAGGTCCGCCTCGACCCCGAAGAAGCCCTGCGCGCCGCGGAAGCCCATCCGCAGCCCGGTGATCATCTCGTCGAAGATCAGCACGCTGCCGGCGCGCTCGGTGATGGCCCGCAGCTCGTGCAGGAACTCGCGCGGCTGCAGCTCGGGGTTGGCGCTCTGCACCGGCTCCACCAGCACGGCCGCCAGCTCGCCCGCGTTCGCGCGGATGTACTCCAGCGTCTCGGGCGTGCCGTAGGGGAGGACGACCACGTCGTCCACCATCGCCTGCGGGGTGCCGGGGGCGATGGGGCGCGAGCGCTCGCCGAAGCTCCGCCCGGGGCGCGCCAGGATGCCGTCGAAGCAGCCGTGGTAGGCGCCGTCGAAGATCACCACCCGGTCACGGCCCGTGGCGGTGCGCGCCACGCGCAGCGCCGTCATCACCGCCTCGGAGCCGGTGTTGCAGAAGGTCACCCGCTCCATCCCCGTGAGCTCGCGGAAGAGCTCGGCGGTGGGCCCGGCCAGGTCGCTCTGCGGCCCGGTGTGGAAGCCGCGGCGGAGCTGCTCCTCCACCGCCTTCACGATGAACGGCGGCCGGTGCCCGAAGAAGTGCACCCCGAAGCCGATGGTGAAGTCCACGTACTCGTTGCCGTCCACGTCCCACAGCCGCGTGCCCTCCGAGCGCTCGCCGACCACGGGGTACATCAGCTCCTTCGTCGCCAGCCGGAAGCCGAGCGCGGCGCGGTTGTCCGCCAGCGCGGGGCGATGCTGCGCCGCGTACTCCCGGGAGCGGCGGGTGCGCGCCGTGTAGCGCGCCACCAGCTCCTCGAAGTGCCGCGCCTGCCGCTCGCTGAAGTCGCCGCTCTGCTTGAGCGTGTGGCTCACCGGGCGATGCGGCCCGTGCGCCTTCGCGCCGGTGTCCGGCGTCTCCAGCGCGGCCTGCACCCGCTCCAGCCGCGTCGGGGCCGCGGGCGCGCCGCTCTTCCCGTTCGATCCGTTGCCGTTCGATCCGTTGCCGTTGCCGGCGTGCGCGCCGTGCTTCTCGTTCGCGTGCCCGTTGCCGTTGGCCGGGGATGCGCCGCCGAGCAGCTCGAGCTGGCGCTGGATGACGGCGAGCTGCTGCGCGAAGATCCCCTCCAGCCCGGACGCGCCGGCGGCGGGCGCGAGGGCGGCGAGCGACGCCTGGACCGGTGCGGCCGCGACGGGCGCAGGCTGCGGCGCGGCGGCGTCCGCGACGATGACGGCGGGCGCGGCGGGCGGCGGATCGCCGGGGAGCGCGAAGTCGGCCGGGAGCTCGCGCTCCAGGTGGGCGGACAGCGCCTCGATGGTGTCGAGCCCGTCCAGCAGCCGCCGGAAGGGGATGCGCAGGCCGAAGGCGCTCTCCAGGTTGCGGCTGGCCTGCATCAGCAGCAGCGAGTCGGTGCCCAGCTCCAGGAAGCTGGCCGACGGGTCGAGCTCGGCGGCCTCCATCCCCAGCAGCCGCGCGAAGACGTCCGTGACGCGGGCGGTGATCCGGGACGCGCGCCCGGCCTGGATCGATTCGGTTCCCACGGGCATCGGCATCGGCTCGGAGTTGGGGGACTGCGCTTCGGTTGATGGGGCCGCGGGGACGGCGGGTGCTGGAGCCGCGCGCCGCACCCGGTGGATCGTCCGCTCGAACGGATAGGTCGGCAGCGGCACGCAGCGTCCGCCCGCGCCTCCGCGGATGGCGCCCCAGTCGAGCGCCACGCCCGCGCTCCAGAGCGCGCCCGCGGCGTCGAGCAGGGTGAGGTCGCTCGGGTCGCGCTGGTCCGCGCGGGCGAGACTGCGGACGATCACGCGCCCGGACGCGGCGCTGCCGTGGCGGCGCGCGAAGGTGCCCAGCGTCTCGCCGGGACCGACTTCCAGCAGCACGCGCGCGGGGTCGTCCAGCAGCCGCGCGACGCCGTCGCCGAAGCGCACGGTCTCGCGCAGGTGGCGCACCCAGTAGCCCGGGTCCGTCGCCTGCCCGGCGGTGATCCAGTCGCCGGTGAGGTTGGAGACGAAGGGGAGGGTCGGCGCCGCCGGCCGCGCCTGGCGCACCTCGGCCGCGAAGGCGTCGAGGACCGGGTCCATCGCGGCCGAGTGGAACGCGTGCGAGGTGTGCAGCCGCCGCGCGGCCACGTCGCGCCCGGCCAGCGCCGTCTCCAGCGCGTCGACGTCCACCGTCTCGCCGGAGACCACGCAGTGCGAGGGGCTGTTCACCGCCGCCAGCGACACGGTCGCGGGGAGCAGCGCGCGCACCTCGGCCTCGGGGAGCGGCACGGCCAGCATCGCCCCGCCGGGGAGCGACTGCATCAGCCGCCCGCGCGCCGCCACCAGCCGCAGCGCCGCCTCCAGCGTGAACACGCCGGCCAGGCACGCGGCGACGTACTCGCCGATGCTGTGGCCCAGCATCGCCTCCGGCCGCACGCCCCACGACATCCACAGCTTCGCCAGCGCGTACTCGACCACGAAGAGCGCCGGCTGCGTCAGCCGCGTCTCGCGCAGCAGCGCGCTCGCTGCCTCGTCGCCTCCGTCCGCCGGGAAGAGCGCGGCGCGCAGGTCCATCCCCAGCTCGGTGGACAGCAGCTCCGCGCAGCGGTCGACCTCGTCGCGGAAGACGGGCTCGCGCCCGTACAGCTCGCGCGCCATCCCCGCGTACTGCGTCCCCTGGCCGGGGAAGAGGAAGGCGACCGGCGGCGTGCGTTCCGCCGCCTGCCGCGCGGCGAGCTTGCGGCCCAGCGCCTCGCGCGCGCCGTCGAGGTCGCGCGCCGCGGCCGCCCAGCGGTGGCGGTGCGGCGCGCGCCCCTCCTGCAGCGTGAACGCCACGTTCACCAGCGGGAGACGGGGATGCTCGGCCAGGTGCGCGGCCAGGTTCGCGCGCATCCGCTCCAGCGCCGCCTCGCTCTTCGCGCTGAGGACGAGCAGGTGCACGGCGTCCGCGTCGGCGGAGACGGCGGACGGGAGCTCGGGCGCCTCCTCCAGCACCACGTGCGCGTTCGTCCCGCCGATGCCGAACGAGCTGACCCCCGCGCGCCGCGGCGTGCCGTTGCGCGTCCACGGCCGCAGCGCGGCGTTCACCGCGAAGGGCGAGCCCTCCAGCCCCGTCTCGGGGTTGGGGGACTGGAAGTGCAGCGTGGGCGGCAGCATGCGGTGCTTCAGCGCCAGCACCGTCTTGATGAAGCCCGCCACGCCCGCCGCCGTGTCCAGGTGGCCGAAGTTGGTCTTCACCGCGCCCAGCGCGCAGGGCTCCGTCCGTCCCGCCGCCGGGCCGAAGACCTCCTTCAGCGCGGCGATCTCGATCGGGTCGCCCAGCGGCGTGCCGGTGCCGTGCGTCTCCACGTAGGAGACGTCGGACGGCTCGACGCCGGCCAGCGCCAGCGCCTCGGCGATCGCGCGCATCTGGCCCTGCACGCTCGGCGCGGTGAAGCCGACCTTCTCCGCCCCGTCGTTGTTGATGGCCGAGCCCTTCACCACCGCGTGGATGGCGTCGCCGTCGCGCAGCGCGTCCACCATCCGCTTGAGCGCCACGATGCCCGCGCCGGAGCCGGCGACCGTCCCCGCGGCGTTCGCGTCGAAGGCGCGGCAGTGCCCGTCGGGGGAGCGGATGCCGCCCTCCTGGAAGACGTAGCCGTTCACCTGGTCGGTGCAGATGGTCACGCCGCCGGCCAGCGCCAGGTCGCACTCGCGGTTCAGCAGGCTCTGGCAGGCCACGTGGATGGCGACCAGCGAGGTGGAGCAGGCCGTCTGCACCGACAGGCTGGGCCCGCGCAGCCCGAGCTTGTAGGAGATGCGGGTGGCCAGGAAGTCCTTGTCGTTGGCGTGCACCGCCAGCTCGTGCGGCACCACCCCGGCCAGCTCGGGGTCGGCCAGCACGAGCGAGAGGTGGGGGCTGAAGCCGCAGCCGGCGTAGACGCCGATGGAGCCCGCGCAGCGCGCCGGATCGACGCCCGCGTCCTCGAGCGCGCTCCAGGCGCACTCCAGGAGCACGCGGTGCTGCGGGTCCATCACCTGCGCCTCGCGCTGGCTCACCCCGAAGAACGGGGCGTCGAAGGCGTACGCGTCCGCCAGCGCGCCGTGCGCGCCGACGAACGACGGGTCGCCCAGCAGCGGCGCCGGCGTCCCCGCCTCGCGGAGCTCGTCGTCCGAGAAGAAGGCGATCGACTCCACGCCGTCGCGGAGGTTGCTCCAGAACTCGGCGGTGTCGCGCGCGCCGGGAAAGCGGCAGCTCATCCCGACGACGGCGATCTCCCCCTCGTGCTCGTCCATCTGCATCAGACTTCCGTTTCCTTCGTTGAAGCTCCGCGATCGATTCGCGATACGAGATATCCCGCCATCGGGTATCCCGGGCCCGGGGGTGTTGACCCGCGCAGGGGACGTCGTCCCTGCGCGGACCCCCCGGGGCCCGGGACCGTTCGTTCAGACGTGCAGGGGCCGCCGGCGATGGGCCCGGCGCGCCTCGGCGCGCGCGCGGCCCTCGTCCAGCTCGGCGGCGCCGCCGGACTCCCCCGGCGCGCCCAGCCAGCCGGCCAGCGCCTCCACCGTGGCGTAGCGGAAGAGGTCCACCAGCCGCAGGTCGCCGCGCACCTCGCGCAGCCGGCTGTACACGCGGTACAGCAGCAGCGAGGTGCCGCCCAGGTCGAAGAAGTTGTCGTGCACCCCCACCTCGGGCAGCGAGAGCACGCCGCGCCACACCTCGGCCACCGTGCGCTCCAGCTCGCTGCGCGGCGCCACGGC
>DASYJZ010000579.1:0-6484 GCA_035995965.1 Longimicrobium sp.
GGCGCCAGCATCCGGGCCGCGGAGCTGGTGATGGGCGGCGAGGTGGCGCGCGCTTTCAGCATCTGCGGGGGGCTGCACCACGCGCACCGCGGCCGCGGCTCCGGCTTCTGCGTCTACAGCGACCTGGGGGCGGCCATCGCCTACCTGCGCGAGGTGCACGGCGCGCGGGTGATGTACGTGGACTACGACGCACACCACGGCGACGGGGTGCAGGGGATCTTCTACGACGACCCGAACGTGCTCACCCTCTCCATCCACGAGAGTGGCCGCTACCTCTTCCCGGGGACGGGGTTCGTGGACGAGCTGGGCGACGGGGAGGGCTACGGCTACTCGCTGAACCTGCCGCTGGAGGCGTTCACCGAGGACGACTCCTGGATCGCCATCACCGAAAAGCTGATCCCCGAGGTGGCGGAGAGCTTCAAGCCCGACGTGATCGTGCTGCAGAACGGCTGCGACGGCCACGTGCTGGACCCGCTCACCCACCTGCGCGCGACCACCCGCCTGTACGAGGAGACGGTGCGGATCGTCTGCGAGACGGCGGACCGGCTCTGCGGCGGGCGGGTGGTGGCGACCGGCGGCGGCGGCTACGCGGTGTGGACGGCCGTCCCGCGCTGCTGGACGCTGGTGTGGGCCGGGCTCTCCGGCCAGCGCGCGCCGGACGCCGTGCCGCACGACTGGCTGCAGCGCTGGCAGGGGGAGAGCCCCGAACTCCTCCCGGACCGGCTGCGCGACGCGGCCGGGGCCTATCCGCCCGTCCCTCGCCGCGAGGAGATCGAGGCGACCAACCGCCGCACTTTCGAGTCCCTCCGCCGGCAGGCGTACCCGCTGCTGCGCGGCTGGGGGCTGGGCTTCTGATGAGCGCCGTGGCCGAGGTCCCCGTTCCGTCCGTGTTCGCCCTGATCCCCGCCCACCTGCACGACAAGGAGGGGCGCCCGTTCACCGTGCGCGCCCTGGACGGCCGCGACCGGCTGGCGCTGGAGGCGTTCTACGACGCGTTCGATCCCAAGCGGGCCGCCCAGGGGCTCCCGCCGGCCGGGCAGGCGCGCGTGGCGCGGTGGCTGAACCAGGTGCTGGGGAAGGGGATGCACCTGGCGGTGGAGCGCGGCGGCCACTTGGTGGGCCACGCGATGCTGCTGGCGATGGACCGCCCGGGCGTGGCGGAGTACGCCATCTTCCTCGCGCGCGAGGTGCGGGGGCAGGGGGTGGGGACGCAGGTGAACCGCATCGCGGTGGAGGTGGCGCGGGCGACGGGGGTGGAGCGCCTCTGGCTCTCGGTGGAGCCGCACAACCGCGCGGCGCTGCGCAGCTACGAGAAGGCCGGCTTCGGGTTCGTGCGCGCGACTGTCTACACGACCGAGGTGGAGATGGAGCTGGTGCTGTCCTCGGCTGACTGACTGCCGTTTCACGCAGAGACGCAGAGGAACGGAGAGAACGGCTGGAGTGGTTCTCACGGTTCCTCCGCGTCCATGCGTGAGGCCTTTCTTTTGAGTGGGGGCATCGATATCCTCCCGCCATGAACGACACGATCGAGTATCTGCGCGGGAAGATCCCCACCACGCCCCAGGCCATTCTCGTCCTCGGCTCGGGGCTGGGCGGGCTGGCGGACGAGATCGAGGAGCCCGTCTACCTCCCCTTCGGCGAGATTCCCGGGTTTCCGCGGCGCACGCAGGAGCTGGCGGGGCACGCGGGGCGGCTGGTCGTCGGCCGCTTCGAGGGGGTGGAGGTGGCGGCCATGCAGGGGCGCTTCCACCTGTACGAGGGGTGGACGCCGGCCGAGGTAGCGCTCCCGGTGCGGGCGCTCGCCGCGCTGGGAGCGCGCACGCTGCTGCTCACCAACGCGGCCGGCGGCCTGCGCCCGGGGATGGAGCCGGGGGACCTGATGGTGATCGCCGACCACCTCAACCTGATGGGGCAGAACCCGCTGATCGGCCCCGTTTCCCCCGGCGAGCACCGCTTCCCCGACATGTCGGAGCCGTACGACCGCGGGTTCCGCGCGGCGGCCGAGGCGGCGGCGCTGGCGCTCGGCATCCCGGTGACGCAGGGGGTCTACGCCGCGCTCCCCGGACCCAGCTACGAGACTCCCGCCGAGATCCGCATGCTCGCCCGGCTCGGCGCCGACGCCGTCGGGATGTCCACCGTTCCCGAGGTGCTGGTGGCGCGCGCGCTCGGCGTGCGCTGCCTGGGGATCTCGTGCATCACCAACCTGGCCGCCGGGCTGGGCGGCGCCACGCTGAACCACGCCGAGGTGATGGAGGTCGGCGAGCGCGTCCGCGACCGGCTGGCGGCGCTGGTGCGCGGCATCCTCCCGCGCATCGCCGGGGCGCCCGCCGCCGCGGCGTAGGCGCTTCGCCACACTGGCGCCCGCCGCGCGCGTTGCGCAGATTGCGGGTGGCCGGGTCATCTGCTCCGCCGCCGCGGCACCATCCCCACCCGGCCCTCCGTTGCTGCCGGCGCCACCCGCGCCGTTTCGCTCCACCCGGCAACCCGACTCCGCCACGATGCAAGTCTCTCCCGAGCTCATCGGCCTCACCGCCGTCGTCATGGGCAGCCTCACCGTCCTCATCCCCATCGCCGGCATCACCGCGCGCATCGCGCTGAAGCCGATCGTCGAGGCGATGGCGCGCTACCGCGAGATGAAGGGCTCCGACGACGCCGTGACCATGCTGGAGCGCCGGATGAGCCTGATGGAGGAGCAGCTCCACGGGATGGACCGCTCGCTCCGGCTGCTGGTGGAAGACGCCGACTTCCGCCGCCGGCTGGAGATGTCCGCCCCGGTGGGCGCGGCCGCGCTCGGACCCGGGCCGGGCGGCGCCGGGGCGAGCTCCTGACCGGCGCAGAGGCGTGAAGCGTCCCACCGTCCCCCGCTCCCCGCGCCTGCGCCGGCTGGTCCGCGGCCTGGCCGTGGGCGGCGGCGTGGCGGCGGCGGTGCTGCTGCTCGGGGAGACGGGGCTGATGCGCCGCGCCGAGCTGGCGACCCTCGACCGGCGCACGCAGGCCTTCGCCGACCCCGCGCTCGCGTCGAAGGACATTGTCATCGCGGCGATCGACGACCGCAGCCTGCGCGAGCTGGCCCCCGCCGTCGGCCGCTGGCCCTGGCCCCGCGCCGTGCACGGCCAGGTGCTCGACTACCTGAAGTTCGCCGGCGCGAAGCTGGTCGTGTACGACGTGCAGTTCGCCGAGCCCGACCTCGTCGCCGGCTCGGACGAGGAGTTCGCGGGCGCGCTGGCGGAGGCCGGCAACGGAGTGCTCCCGGTCGCCTTCGCCGACGGCGGGGGGGACGACGGGGTGGTGGTCGGCTCCGCGACCGGGGAGTCCCAGCTCCGCCGCTTCGCGCTCCCGGTGCGCTCCGCGCCGCCCCTGCACGACTACGGCGCCGCGGTCACGCCGATCCCCGCCCTCGCCGCGGCGGCGGCCGGAATCGGGTCCATCACCCTGAACCCCGACGTCCCCGGCGGCGCCGTGCACCGCGAGCGGCTGCTCTGGCGGCACCAGGGGCGGACCTTCCCCTCGCTGGCGTTCCAGGCGGCGCGCCTGCTCGACCTGCGACGGTACGGTGGACCGGTGACGGCGGACGTCTCCTCGCTCCGGGCCGGCACGGGGACCGTGCCGCTGGACGGCGGGCAGATGCTGCTGCGCTGGCGCGGGCGGATGATCGGTGACGCGACGCCGCCGTACCCGGTCTACTCGTACTCCCGGCTGGCCGCGAGCTACGAGGACGTCTACGCCGGCCGCCCGCCGGTGCTCGCGCCAGGGGCGTTCCGGGGGAAGGTGGTGTTCATCGCCGCCACCGCGGCGGGGCTGCAGGACCTGCGGGGGACGCCGCTGGGGCTGCAGCCGGGCGCGATCATCCACGCCACCGCGCTGGACAACCTGCTGCGCGGCGACTTCCTGCGGCGCGCGCCGGGGTGGGCCAACGCGGGGATGGTGGTGGCGACGGCACTCGCGGCGGCGGGCGCGGCCACGCTGGTGGTTTCGGCGGCGTGGGGGACGGTGGCGGCGCTGCTGGTGGTGCTGCTGGCGGCCGCGGCGGCGGTGGCGGCCTTCGGCTCGGGGGTGTGGCTCGACGCGGCGGCGCCGGCGCTCGCCGGGGTGCTGGCGTACGCGGGGGCGCAGGCGGCCAACTACGTGACCGAGGGGCGCGCGCGGCGCCGCGTGCGCGGGCTGATGAGCCGCTACGTGAACCCCGAGATCGTGCGGCGCCTGGCCGACGAGTCGCACGACCTGATGCTGGGCGGGCAGCGGGTGCCGCTCACCATCCTCTTCAGCGACATCCGCGGCTTCACCTCGCTCTCCGAGAAGCTCCCCGCCGAGGGGGTGGTGGAGATGCTGAACGAGTACCTGGGGGCGATGACGGAGATCGTCTTCGCCCACGGGGGAACGCTGGACAAGTTCATCGGCGACGCGGTGATGGCGCTCTGGGGCGCCCCGCTCCCCGCGCCCGACCACGCCCGCCGCGCCGCCGACTGCGCGCTGGCGATGATGGCCGAGCTGGAGCGGATGAACGCGCGCTGGGACGCGGCCGGGGCCTCGGCCGACCTGCGCATCGGCATCGGCATCAACACCGGCGAGGCGGTGGTGGGGAACATCGGCTCGCTCAAGCACAAGCTGGAGTACACGGCCATCGGCGACGCCGTGAACCTGGCCAGCCGGCTGGAATCGCTCAACAAGGACATGGGGACCACCATCATCATCAGCGAGGCGACGCGTGCCGCCCTGGGCGAGGGGTATCACACGGCGCCGCTGCGGGAGGTGAACGTGAAAGGCAAGGAACAGGCGGTGCTCGTGCACGAGTTGCGCGGCCACGCCCGGGTGGAGCCGCCCGGCGCCGCGCGCGCGGTGCCGGCGGCCGTGGTCGCGGCGCTGCTGCTGGCGCTGCTTCCGCAGCACGCGGGTGCGCAGGCCAAGCAGCGCTGGACCGACCGCGTCTACCAGCCCGGCGCCTGGCGCGGCGGGCAGGTGGCGCCGTGGGCGACCACCAACCCCGCCACCGACACCCTGGCGCTGGTCGCGCAGGTGGACGGTTACGCCAAAGCGCCCCGCTGGCGCGCGGAGATCCGCCGCATCGGCGCGGACCAGCGGCTGAGCGAGCCCCTGGTGCTGGTGGCCGAGCGCGGCAGGGTGACGGTGGTGACGGGCGTCGCCTCGGCTGACCTGGCGCAGAACGCGGCCAAGGACGACCCGCTGGTGCAGGCCGTGGTCGCGCAGTTCGACGCGGCGGGGGCGCTGAAGCAGCCGGGGCCCGGCCGCATCGTGGTGCGCGCCGCCGACCGCAAAGTCACGCGGGTGATCAACCGGCGTCCCTCGGTGCAGACCGACTTCCCCGACGGGCTGCTGGCGATGAGCCGCGGCCGCCGCACGCTGAGCAACCTGGTGCAGCGCGGTACGGGGCGGGTGGCCGACAACCGCTCGCAGAGCCTGGCGATGACGGCGGGCACGCGCGGCGTCACCCGCAACGTCGAGACCCCGAGCGGCCGCATCACCGTGACCGCCAACGAGGCGGCGGTGGCGGCGATGGACGCGCGCGCGGTGGACGCGGTGGCGGTCGACGCGTTCGTGCGCGGAGGAAGGCTGGAGCAGCCGGCACCGGTGAAGGAGGAGACCACGCCATGAGACGCGTCCACACGCTCCTGTCGGCGGCCGCGCTGGCCGCGACGCTCGCCGCGCCCGCGCTGGCGCAGGGCGGGATCCTGAACCGGCTGGGCCGCACCGCCGGGGGCGCGGCGATGGGCTCGTTCGCCATGGGGCTCGACAAGGAGCGCCAGATCGGGCGCGAGGTGGCGGGCGTGGTCACGGGCCGCTGGCACCCGGTGGCCGACGCGGCGCTCACCGACTACGTGAACCTGGTGGGCACGGTGGTGGCGCAGCAGTCGCCGCGCTACACCGAGCTCCCCTTCCGCTTCGCGGTGCTCGACACCGACGAGATCAACGCCTTCGCCGCGCCGGGCGGGTACGTCTTCGTGACCCGCGGCGCGCTGGAGCTGATGGAGAGCGAGGCGGAGCTGGCGGGGGTGCTGGGCCACGAGATCGCGCACGTGGACCAGAAGCACGTGCTGGAGCAGGTGCGCAAGGGGAACATGATCACCGGCGCCGCCAGTGAGGCCGACCTGAACGGCCCGGTGATGGACCAGGCGGTGGAGGCGCTCGCCGGCGTGATCTTCAAGGGGCTGGACCGCGGCTCGGAGCTGGAGAGCGACTCGCTGGGGATGCTCTACGCCGCCGCCGCCGGCTACCGCCCTGACGGCCTGCTCACCTTCGTCCGCCGGCTGCAGGCGAACGAGGGCAGCCCCCGGCGCGGGCGCTTCCTCGCCGAGATGAAGGCCACCCATCCCCCGACGGCCGACCGCGTGGCCGCGCTGGAGCGGCAGGGTCCCGCCGAGCACCTCGACATGGCGTCCGGCCAGCTCCTCGCCGACCGCTTCCGGCGCTACGTGCACCGGAGATGAGCTGAAGTCGGGTGCGTGAGTGCGGAAGTGCGGGAGTGGGC
>DASYJZ010000580.1:0-2861 GCA_035995965.1 Longimicrobium sp.
CGATGAAAACCGCTGGCTTCGCCATGGCCGCTGCGCGCCGGGGCCGATCGGGTGCCGCGGCGTGCCGATCACCGTCGCGGCCAGAGCGGGGACGCCGTCGGGATCGGGCCAGCGGCCACTGGAGTTGATGGATTTCCTCACCCGGTTCGCCAAGCAGTCCGCGGTGCTGATCGCCTCCCTTGCCGCGCTGATCACCGGCGTGGTCCAGCTGATCTCCGTTCTGCGGAGGAAGCCTTCGCCTCCACCTCCCGCGGCGCTCCCACCGGCGTCCCTCCCGACACGGTCAGGCGTTGCCGGCTGAGTCGGACGACAACGCAGCCGCGGGACATCGGCGATCGCGATGATCTCCTCTCGTATCTCCGCGCCCCCACTTTCAGTCCTGGCACTCACAACGGGTTAGAAGCAGCCGCGAGTTGGTTCTGGTCCGTGGGCGGAGGCAGTGCTACCCTGTTGAGCGAGTCGTTCCTTCGCCTCTTCCCCCGCCTGCCCATGCTCGATCCCGATTCGCCGCGATTCGACCGCCGAGGGTTCGTCCTCGCCTCGATGGCCGCCGCTGGAGTCCTGGCTGCGGACCGCCTGCTGGCCGAGTCGCGGCTCTTCGCGCAGTCGCCCCGCCCCGAGCTGGTGATTCGCAACCCGCGACCGCTGGACGCGGAGGCGCCGCTGGAAGCGCTCGCGGAGTGGCAGACGCCGAACGACCTGTTCTTCGTCCGCAGCCACTTCGGGCCGCCTGCGTCGCTCCCCGCGCGCTGGACGCTGGCGGTGGACGGTGAGGTCGCCCGGCCCGTCGTCCTCGACCTCGCCGAGCTCCGCGGCCTCCCCGCGGTCACGGTGCCGGTGACGCTGGAGTGCGCGGGGAACGGACGCGGGCTGATGACGCTGCCGAACACCTCGGGCGTGCAGTGGCAGCGTGGCGCGGTGAGCAACGCGGCGTGGACGGGGACGCGGCTGTCGAACGTGCTGGAGCGCGCAGGCATCCGTCCGACGGCAGCCCACTTCTGGATGGAGGCGGCGGACTCCGGCGGCCCGCGCGTGCCGAAGTTCCTGCGCAGCATCCCGCGGGAGGTGGCGATGCGTGACGCGCTCCTGGTGTGGGAGATGAACGGCGAGCCGATCCCGTTGCTGCACGGCGGCCCGCTGCGGCTGCTGGTGCCCGGCTGGTACGGGATGGCCTCCACCAAGTGGCTCACCCACGTCCACGCCCGCCCGATGGAGTCCGACAACAACTTCATGGCGAAGGGCTACCGCTACGCCGACGGCAGCCCGGTGGAGCGCACGAAGGTGAAGTCGCTGATCGCGAGCCCGCTGGAGGGTGCGCGATTCCGCGGGTCGAGCGTGCGCGCTGCCGGCGTCGCCTGGAGCGGCAGCGGCGGCATCCGCCAGGTGGACGTCTCCACCGACGGCGGCCGAAGCTGGCACGCCGCCCGCCTCACCGGCCGCGACGACGCCACCGCCTGGCGCACGTGGGAGGCGGATCTCCCCATCGCGCGCCCCGGTCGCTACACGGTCCGAAGCCGCGCGACCGACCGATCCGGTGCGACGCAGCCGGAGGTCGCCGCCACCAATCCCGGCGGCTACGGCAACAACTCCATCCACGCGGTGAGCTTCGATGCGCTCGGCTGAGTCCGCCCTCGCCTCCGCGGGGCTGCTCCTCGCGCTCGCCGCCTGCGACCGCGGCCGGACGCCCCGCGCGGCCGACGTTCACGACACCCCGCCGCCCGCCCCGGCGGCCGCGCTCCTCGCCCGCGCCGGCGCGCTGGAGAACCAGGCCATCGACAGCCTGCCGCCCGGCCCGGGCAAGGACGTGCTGCTGCGCGCCTGCACCACCTGCCACGCCGCCTCCCTGATCACGCAGCAGCGCAAGTCGCCCGAGGAGTGGGCGAAGACCGTCGACAAGATGGTGGGCTGGGGCGCGCCGCTGGCAGCGGACGAGAAGCAGGCGCTGGTCGCCTACCTGACCACCCTGCACCCGGCGACATCCCGGCTTTCGTCGCGGTGAGCGATGACGTCACGACATTCCCAGCCTGAACCTCACCACGAGGTGATGATGCAGATCAGAACCCACCTCCCCGTGATCGCCACGATGATGGCGGCCCTGGCGGCACCCGCGGCGGCCCAGGGCAGGTGCATCATCCCGAGCGACCACGCGGTGCTGATCGCCGTCGAGCCGCTGGAGATGCTGCCCGGCGAGGCCCGGGACCTCCAGGTCGTGATGAGCCGCACGCCGTACGCGCCGCGGGAGTCGCTGCCGGCCGGGTGCATCGTCTCCCGCTGGTCCGTGCCCGCCGGTTCCCACGCGAGGTTCGACTACAACGGCCGGCTGCGGCTGACCCGCTATGCCAGGCCCGGAGAAGAGATCGTCGTGACCGTCGACGTCTCCGGCAGGACGGTGCGGCAGACGGTACACGTGATCGACCCGCACCCCAACCCGATCGCCGGCACCTGGAGGCAGTCGGGCCTCGCGCAGTGCACCGGCTCGGCCGCCGCGGCGGAGCCTGTGCGCGAGCTGGTCATCCGCCGCGACGGGCGGTTCAGCGCCACGTTCTCGCCCTTCGAGAGCTACAAGGACTACTGGGGGGTGTACACGTACGACCGCGCCAGCGGCGCCCTGAACATGCGCGCGGTCGGCGGCAACCACGTGCCTCCCGGGCTCGACCTCGCCGGCACCGCGCGCGTGGCGAACGGCCGGCTGACGCTGCGCGGAATGTGGCTCGGCCACCGCGAGGCCGCAGCGCCGCGCACGTGCACCTACGTCTTCGTGCGGTGACGATGCTGTGCGCCCCTCGCCGGATTCCGATGCCGAAGCCCCGATGATCCTGGAGTTCATCGACCCCCGCGTGGACAGGTCGGCGTCCCCGCCG
>DASYJZ010000581.1:0-2067 GCA_035995965.1 Longimicrobium sp.
CACCAGCAGCACCATGGCCGCCGCGGTCTGCGCCAGCACCAGCGCCGCGCGCGTGCCTCCGCCGCGGCGCTCGGTGCCGCCGCGCCCGCCGTCGCGCAGGGTCTCGGCGGTGGCGCCGCGGGCGGCGCGCACGGCGGGCACCAGGCCGAAGAGGACGGCGGTGGCGAGGGAGAGGAGGAGCGCGTAGACGGCGACGCGCCCGTCGATCCCCACCTCGTCGGGACGGGGGATGGTGCCCGCGCTCAGCGCCAGCAGCGCGCGCACGCCGCTGCCGGCCAGCGCCAGCCCCAGCCCGCCGCCCAGCAGCGCCAGCACCGCGCTCTCGGTGAGGAGCTGCCGCACCAGCCGCCCGCGCCCCGCGCCCAGCGCGGTGCGGATGGCGATCTCGCGCTCGCGCGCCGAGGCGCGGGCCAGCAGCAGGTTGGCGAGGTTGGCGCACGCCACCAGCAGCACCAGCGCCACGGTCCCCAGCAGCACCAGCAGCGCCGGGCGCACCGGGCCGACCAGCGCGTCGTGCAGCGTCTCCAGCTTCGCGCGGCCCCATCCCTCGTTGGTGTCGCCGTGCTCCTGGGCCAGGCGGGCGAGGACGGCGTCCACCGAGCCGAGCGCGGCCCGCGGGGTGGTGCCGGGGCTCAGGCGGCCGACCACCTCCATCCACCGCAACCCGCGCTGGTGGGGGATGTTCTCCTCGCCGACCAGCGACATCGGCACCCACACCTCGGCCGTGCGGCCGGGGAAGGTGAAGCGCGCCGGCATCACGCCGACCACGGTGAACGGCTTGCCTTCCATGGTCAGCGTCCTGCCGACGATGGAGGGGTCGGAACTGAAGCGGCTGCGCCAGAAGGCGTCGCTCAGCACCGCCACCCGGTCGGCGCCGGGGACGTTCTCGTCCGGACGCAGGGTGCGGCCGCGCGCGGCGGTCACGCCCAGGGTGGAGAAGAACTCCTTCGAGACGTAGGCCGCCTGCAGGTTCCGGGGCTCGCCGCCGGCGCCGGTGAGGTTGATCACCGTCTCGCCGGGGACGTGCAGGTACGCCGCGAGCGACTGGAAGCCGCGCGCGCCGGCCTGCAGGTCGTCGAAGTCCTGCGGCGAGAAGGGGCCGCCCTGCGGCGCCTTCTCGGGGTGCAGGTGGTGCAGCCGCACCAGCCTGTCGGGGTCGCGGAAGGGGAGCGGGCGGAGCAGCACCCCGTTCACCACGCTGAAGATGGCGGTGTTCAGCCCGATCCCCAGGGCCAGGGTGAGCACCGCCACCAGCGCGAAGCCGGGCGAGCGCCGCAGCGTGCGCAACGCGTAGCGAAGGTCCTGCAGCAGCGTGTCCATCGTCAGCTCTGATACGGGGTACGGCGTGGAGAGGCTCCACGCGGTGCGGAGGGCCGCTGCCCGCCTGTAAGGCGAGGTGCGTGCCGGTCCGCGCTTCAGTCCAAACCATTCTCCTGCAACCGCTTGCGTTCTGCGTCCATCCGCCGGGTGTCCGGTGGCGGGACCGCCTCGTCCCACATCCGGACACTTCGCCGCGCGTCAGGCGCGGAAGAGCCGGCCGTCCGGCGCGGGGAGCTCGTCCGCCGGCACCGCGCCGCCGGCGACGCGCTGGTTCAGCCGCCCGAGCGAGTCACCGCGCCCGGCGACCAGGGTGAAGCCGGTCGGCTTCGTCATCAGCTCGATCACGCGCAGGCGGTCCATGCGCGGGAGCCCGTCAAAGCGGCGCCGCAGCTCGTCGGACTCGAAGAGGTCTTCCGTGCGCAGGCAGAAGGCGCGGCCCTCGTCCTCCACCCCGTCGAGGTCGACCAGCTTCATGGCGTCGGGGGTGTTGATGCCGTTCACCGCGACCCAGTCGACCGCGCTGCCGCGGAACATCTCCATGGCCTCGCCGAAGCGGTAGGCGTTGACGATGGGGTGCATGAAGGCGTCGGCGTCGGCGGAGAGGCGGGCGCGGCGCGACTCGGGCTGCGGCGCGCCGGTGCCGTGGCCGTAGCGGCCGGGCTGCAGCCCCAGCCGGAGCTGCTCCATCACCCGCTGCCCCTCGGCCAGGTCGCGGCGCTCGCCCCAGAGGGTGTGCAGCAGCTCGCG
>DASYJZ010000582.1:0-9826 GCA_035995965.1 Longimicrobium sp.
GCCCCTCGACCTGGACGAACCCGGTGCCGTCGGGCCGCGTCACGGGCTCGATCCGGCCGCCCTCCAGGCGGAAGAGCCCGTTGTCCGCGGCCAGCCACCAGCTCCCGTCCCCGTCCTGCAGCAGGTCGTTGACGGGGGATGGCAGGCTCGGCCCGCCCGCGCCCGGCCGGGTCACGCGGCCGCCCTCGATCCGCGCGACGCCGGCGAAGGTGCCGACCCACACCGCGCCGTCCCGGCCGAGCCGGAGCGCCGTCACGCGGTCGTCTCCCAGGCCCTCGCGGCGCATGGTGCGGGTGAGCGCGCCCCGCTGGAGGCGAAGGACGCCGCCGGCCACCGTCCCGATCCAGAGCCCTCCATCCCCCGTCGACGCCAGCGCGGTCACCGCCGGCTCCGGCTCCCCCGCCGGCATCGGGAGCCGGGTGACGCGGTCGCCCACGATGTGGCTGATCCCGCTGCGGGTCCCCACCCACACGGAGCCGTCGGGGTCGGGGAGGACCGCGGTGACGCGGTCGCTCGCCAGCCCGTCGCGGGTGGTGAAGACCTTCCAGCGTCCGTTCGCCCACCGCACCGCGCCGCT
Organism: Longimicrobium sp.; assembly: GCA_035995965.1. Classification (GTDB taxonomy): domain Bacteria; phylum Gemmatimonadota; class Gemmatimonadetes; order Longimicrobiales; family Longimicrobiaceae; genus Longimicrobium. The sequence goes on from DASYJZ010000582.1 coordinate 578, forward strand.
GCTCTCGCCCGCCGCCCAGAGGGCGCCCCGGCGGTCCACGGCCAGCCGCCGGAAGCTCGCCCGGCGCAGGCCGGGGATGTCGGTCTCGCTGAAGGAGCGGAACGCGACGCCGTCGAACCGCACTAGCCCCTCGTAGGTGGCAAGCCACAGGTAGCCGTCCGCCGTCTGCCGGACGTCGCGCACGGCGTTCGACGGGAGCCCGTTCTCCGTCGACCACTCCGCCACGGAAAAGCGTCGGGCGTCGTCGAGGTCGGACGGCCCGGCCTGCGCGGCCGCGCCCGGGGCGACGGCGAACGTGGCACCCAGCGCCAGGACGAGCCGCGGGACCCGGGGGGCGACCGACCGGAGCGTGCCTCGGGTGGGGACGGGTTTCATCGGCAGGGTAGGCGAGCGAGATTCCGTCGTGGACGCGGCACTAAACCTAACATCCCCCGCCGGTTCGGCCACTGCCTTTGCCCGTGCTCTCCATCTCCCAACGCTTGTCGTGGAGGGGGATGACCGGCGCTTGCGGGCGGGGGGCGCGAGTCCGACCTTGCTGCGGTCCCGGCACCCGTTTCCCCCGACGTTACGACGCCCATGCTCCGTACCCGCGCCATCCATGCGCTCGCCCTGCTCGTGCTGGGCACGGGCGTCCCGCTCGCCGCGCAGCCGCCCGATGCCGCGCGTTGGCGGCAGCGCGCGCACGCCGTCACCATCACCCGCGACGACTGGGGGATCGCGCACGTGCGCGGCCGGACGGACGCGGACGCGGTTTTCGGGATGATCTACGCGCAGGCGGAAGACGACTTCAACCGCGTGGAGACCAACTACGTCAACGCGATGGGGCGCCTGGCCGAGGCGGAGGGCGAATCCGCCGTCTTCCAGGACCTGCGGATGAAGCTGTTCGTGGACCCGGACTCCCTGCGCGCGCAGTACGCGGCCAGCCCCGCCTGGCTGCGCGCGCTGATGGACGCGTGGGCCGACGGGCTCAACTACTACCTGGCGACGCACCCGCGGGTCACCCCGCGCGTGATCCGCCGCTTCGAGCCGTGGATGGCGCTCTCCTTCACCGAGGGGAGCATCGGCGGCGACATCGAGCGCATCTCCGTCGCGCAGCTCGAGGCGTTCTACGGGCGCCACGCCGTGGCTGTCGCCCTGGCGCCCGACGACCGCTTCCGGGAGCCGGCGGGCTCCAACGGCTTCGCCATCGCGCCGCGCAACACGGCGAACGGGCACGCGCTGCTCCTCATCAACCCGCACACCTCGTTCTTCTTCCGCTCCGAGCAGCAGGTCACCAGCGGCGAGGGGCTGAACGCGTACGGCGCCGCCACCTGGGGCCAGTTCTTCATCTACCAGGGGTTCAACCAGCGGGTGGGGTGGATGCACACCTCCAGCGGCGTGGACGTGGTGGACGAGTTCCTGGAGACGATCGTGGAGCGCGGCGGGCGCCGCTTCTACCGCTACGGCGCCGAGGAGCGGCCGGTGGTCACCGACACCGTCACCGTCCCCTACCGCACCGCGAGCGGGATGGCGCGACGCACGTTCGTCGTCTTCCGCACGCACCACGGCCCCATCGTGCGTGAAGCGGAGGGGAAGTGGGTGAGCGTAGCCCTGATGCAGCGGCCGATTCAGGCGCTGAGCCAGTCGTTCCTGCGGACGAAGACGCGCGACTACGCATCGTTCCGCCGGCTCGGGGAGGAGCTGCAGGCCAACTCGTCCAACAACACCATCTTCGCGGACGCCCACGGCAACATCGCGTACTTCCATCCGCACTTCATCCCCCGCCGCGACGACCGGTTCGACTACACGCGCCCGGTGGACGGCAGCGACCCGGCCACCGACTGGAAGGGGCTGCACACCACCGGCGAGGTGCCGCACCTGCTCAACCCGGCCACCGGCTGGCTCTTCAACACCAACGACTGGCCGTACTCCGCCGCGGGCCCGAACAGCCCGAAGCGCGACAGCTTCCCGCGCTACATGGACACCGCCGGCGAGAACCCGCGGGGGATCCACGCGCAGCGGGTGCTGCAGGGGAAGCGCGACTTCACGCTCGAATCGCTCCGCGCCGCCGCGTACGACCCGTACCTGCCGGCCTTCGCGCAGCTCGTCCCCACCCTGCTGCAGGCGTACGACGCGGCCCCGGCGGGCGACTCGCTGAGGGCGAGGGTGGCGGGCCCCATCTCCCTGCTGCGGGGGTGGGACTACCGCTGGTCGGCTACCTCCGAGCCGACCTCGCTGGCGGTGTTCTGGGGCGAGGCGCTGTGGGGCCAGGTGGCCGGCGACGCCCGCCAGGCCGGGATGAGCGTGTACGACTACATGGCCACTCGCACCCCGCCCGCGGTGAAGCTGCAGGCGCTCGCCGCCGCCGCCGGCCGCCTGCAGCAGGACTTCGGGAGCTGGCGCACGCCGTGGGGCGAGATCAACCGCTTCCAGCGCCTCACCGGCGACATCGTGCAGCCGTTCACCGACGCGGGCGCCAGCATCCCCGTCCCGTTCCCCTCGGCGCAGTGGGGCTCGCTGGCCTCCTTCGGCGCGCGCCGCTACCCGGGGACGAAGAAGTACTACGGCACCAGCGGCAACAGCTTCGTGGCGGTGGTGGAGCTCGGGCCGCGGGTGCGCGCCCGCGCCGTGACCGCCGGCGGCGAGAGCGGCCACCCCGCGTCGCGCCACTTCAACGACCAGGCCGAGCGCTACGCCGGCGGCAACCTGCGCGAGGTCTACTTCTACCCCGACCAGCTCCGCGGCCACACCGAGCGCACCTACCGGCCGGGGAGCTGATCCGAATCCTGAAAAGAATGGGTCTCACACGGAGTCGACGGAATCAGCGGAGGACATCTCCGCTGACTCCGTCGACTGCGTGTGATGTGATATCGGTTCCGCCCTGATGATGCAGAGGACGTCATCCCGAAGGAGCCGCCTCTCCGAACCGAAACCTGCGCTGGATCGTGGCGGCGACCGAGGGATCTAAAGCCGCGGCCGCGACATGCCGGCTTCTTGGCATCCGACGTTCAAGATCCCTCGGCCGCCGCCACGGATTCGTGCGAACGAGAGTGAGGAGCAGCGGCGACGCTCGGGATGACGTCTCGGGGGTTGATCCGAATGCACGGTCAATCGGCCGACACGGTATGCCCCAGCACTCAGCACTCAGCACTCAGCACTTGGCACTTGGCACTTCCTTCAGGGGATCCAGTACCGGATCGGCCGGTTCCTCAGCGGCTGCGTGGCGCGGCTCCAGCGGCCCATCACGCTCTTCAGATGGTCCACCTGCCCCTGCGACATCTCGATCGGGTGATTGCGCATCAGCCAGGTGATGCCCTCCTCATGCTGCCCCGTGGTGAGCGAGCCGCAGTAGCGGTAGACCTGCTCCGAGTTCAGTGCGGCGAGGGCGAAGAGGCGGGAGATCTCGACGTCCGTGCGGTACGAAGGAGCGCCGCGGCGCGGGAGGTGGTTCCAGAGCGTCGCCCACGCGGGGTTGTAGGCGCCGATCCGCACCCACGTCCCCAACGCCACCGCGAAGCGGCCGTCCGCCGACTTGTGCACCATGTGGATCTCCACGGGGAACGAGTCGCCGTTCACCTTGTGCTCGCCCGGCCAGTGGAAGTGGAACTCCTCCAGCCGAAGGGTGACCCCGTCGATCCTCAGGTCGTTCGACGGGGTCGCGTCCACGTTCACCCTGATGTAGTTCCCGGTGTTGACGATCACGGCGCCCACGCGGGGATAGTGCATGCTCACGCTGTCCATCCGGGCCGCCACGGCCCCGACGATGTTCACCGGAGACTGGTAGCTGCCGGGCTGGTTGGGAGGTCCGCAGAGGGTCGGCTGCCGCTGGGCGGCGGCGGGCGCCGCGGCGGCGAGCAGGAGCAGGGGAACGACGATTTTCGCGCGCATGATGCGGCCTCGTGGGACGGTGTGGCTGGGAAGACCAACGGGAGGGCGTAGACAAGCTAATCACGCGAGTCCATCCCAGATACAATCTCGTTCGAATCCCCACCGCCGCGCCCTGAAATCGCCTCACGCCGAGAGGCGGAACCGCGGGGAAGCCGGGTGGTTCTCTCTGCAGGCTCCGCGGCTCTGCGTGAGACGATCTTTTGCCGCGTCCGAGGATGCGCGTCAACTGGCGGAACCCCGCTCCGGCACGTAGGTTCAGCGGTCCTCTCGCGCGCCCGCGCACGGGCACGCGAGGCGTCTTCCGGGGTATCATCCAGGTCCGCGCAACCGCGCCGGACGCCTTGCATCCGACGCTTCCCGAGACCGCCTGAATGTCCGACGACATCACGCCCCCCGAGCCGCCCGAGAACGGCGGCGACGAGCCCGCGAGCGTGCCCGCCGGCGCCCGCGTGCTCCCGCGCCTGATCGAAGACGAGATGCGCGAGTCGTTCATCGACTACTCGATGAGCGTGATCGTGCAGCGCGCCCTGCCGGACGTGCGCGACGGGCTGAAGCCGGTGCACCGCCGCATCCTCTTCGCCATGCACGAGGCGGGGCTCGCGCCCAACCGCCCGTACAAGAAGAGCGCGACCGTGGTCGGCGACGTGCTGGGCAAGTACCACCCGCACGGCGACGCCAGCGTCTACGACTCGCTCGTGCGCATGGTGCAGGACTTCTCGCTGCGCTACCCGCTGGTGGACGGGCAGGGGAACTTCGGCTCCATCGACGGCGACAGCGCGGCGGCCTACCGCTACACCGAGAGCCGGCTGGCGCAGATGGCCACCGAGCTCCTGGCCGACATCGACAAGGAGACCGTCGACTTCGCCCCCAACTACGACGACCGGCTCACCGAGCCGCGCGTGCTCCCCGCGCGCGTCCCCAACCTGCTGATCAACGGCAGCAGCGGGATCGCGGTGGGAATGGCCACTAACATCCCGCCGCACAACCTGCGCGAGGTGGTCGCCGCCTGCGTGCACCTGATCGACCATCCCGACGCCGACGCCGAGGCGCTGATGGCCTTCGTGCGCGGGCCCGACTTCCCCACCGGCGGGGTGATCTACGGGCGCGACGGGATCCGCGAGGCGTACGAGACGGGGCGCGGCCGGGTGGTGGTGCGCGCGCGCGCCGAGATCGAGGAGAAGGAGGGGGGGAAGGGAGAGCGGATCATCGTCACCGAGATCCCCTTCCAGGTCAACAAGTCGCGCCTGATCGAGTACATCGCCGAGCTGGTGCGCGACAAGAAGCTCGAGGGGATCAGCGACCTGCGCGACGAGAGCGACAAGCGCATCCGCATCGTGATCGACCTCAAGCGCGACGCCATCCCCCACATCGTGCTGAACCAGCTGTTCAAGCACACGCAGATGCAGACCACCTTCGGGGTGATCATGCTCGCGCTGCACAACGGCGAGCCCAAGGTGCTGCCGCTGCGCGACATGCTGCGCCACTTCGTCGCCCACCGCCACGACGTGGTGGTGCGCCGCACCGAGTTCGAGCTGCGCAAGGCGAAGGAGCGGGAGCACATCCTGGAGGGGCTCAAGATCGCCGTCGACCACATCGACGAGGTGATCGGCATCATCCGCTCCTCGGCCACGACGGACGAGGCGGGGGAGCGGCTGCGCGGCCGCTTCGCGCTCAGCCAGCGGCAGAGCGACGCCATCCTCAACATGCGCCTGGCGCGCCTCACCGGGCTGGAGATCGAGCAGCTCGAGGCCGAGCTCTCGGAGCTGCGCGCCTCCATCGCGGAGCTGGAGGACATCCTGGGCAGCCGCGAGCGCCGCTTCACCATCATCAAGGACGAGCTGACCGAGGTCTCCGACAAGTACGGCGACGAGCGCCGCACGCAGATCCTGGGCGACGCGGCGGGGCTCTCCATCGAGGACCTGATCCCCGACGAGGAGATGGTGATCACCGTCAGTCACGCGGGCTACATCAAGCGCATCCCCGCCGACACCTACCGCTCGCAGGCGCGCGGGGGGCGGGGGATCGCGGGGATGGCGACCAAGGAGGAGGACTGGGTGGAGCAGGTGTTCCTGGCGAGCACCCACGACTACCTGATGTTCTTCACCCGCGAGGGGCAGTGCTACTGGCTGAAGGTGCACGAGATCCCGCAGGGGCAGCGCGCCAGCCGCGGCAAGCCGGTGGTGAACCTGATCAACATCGACGGCGACGACCGCATCGCGGCGCTGGTGCCGGTGCGCGTCTTCAGCCACGACCGCAACCTGATCTTCGCCACCCGCAACGGCACGGTGAAGAAGACGGTGCTCAGCGCCTACGGCAACCCGCGCCGGGTGGGCCTGAACGCCATCAACATCCTCGACGGCGACGAGCTGATCGACGTGCAGCTCAGCGACGGCGCCTGCGAGGTGGTGCTGGCCACGCACCAGGGGATCGCCATCCGCTTCCAGGAGCACAACGTCCGCGAGATGGGGCGCGCCACCACGGGCGTGCGCGGCATCTCGCTGGAGGAGGGCGACTTCCTGGTGGGCATGGTGGTGGCCAAGCGCGGCAACCACCTGCTGGTGGTCACCGAGCTGGGGCTGGGCAAGCGCACGCTGGTGGACGCCTACCGCCTGCAGCGGCGCGGCGGCAAGGGCGTGATCAACATCAAGAAGACGGAGCGCACCGGCGCCGTGGTGGCCATGAAGGTGGTGCACCCGCACGACGAGCTGGTGCTGATCACGCGCCAGGGGATCATCAACCGCCAGGGGGTCGACGGCATCCGCCTGATCGGCCGCAACACCCAGGGCGTCAAGCTGATCAACCTGGAGAAGAACGACAGCGTGATGGACGTGGCCCGCGTGGTGAACGAGGACGAGCCGCTCCCCATCGAGGCCATCGATGGCGAGGGGACGCAGGAGGTGGTCGACAGCACCGCGCTGGAGGCGATGCTCGAGGTCGCGGACGCGGGCGACGAAGAGGGCGAGGACGCGCCGGAGCCGCTGGACGAGCTGGTCGACGAGCTGACGGACGACGACGGCGGCCCGGACCCGGACGACATCACCGACCTCTTCCGCGGCGAGGACGAAAGCTGAGCAGGTCTCACGCAGAGCCGCGGAGACGCAGAGGAACGACACGAAGGGCGGAGCGCCGCGAGGGGCTCCGCCCTTGTCTTTCCCCTTCCGAATGCACAGCCATCGGTGGAACTGGTACCAGGAAGTCCTGGAGGTTGATTACTTCGCTTCAGCGTCGCCGCTGACTGAACAGCAGCGCGTAGTACGGGTCCGAAGACTCTCTTGCCTCTGCATCTCAGAAGCGGCATGATTTAGAATCGTATCCTGCCAGCCCTCCTCCCGATCGTCCGCTTCTTCAATTCGGGTCCCAATGACTGCCGAGGCTTCACCGCCACGCACCGCCGTGCGCGCGCGCGCTTTCGTGGAGCGCAGCACCCCGCGCTCGCTCCTGGCCCTGGGGCGAGACTGGGGGGCCATCGTGCTGATCGCCTGGCTCGCCGAGGCGGCTCACCATCCGCTGGCGTACGTCGCGGCGGCGTGGGCGATCGGGCTGTTCCAGTTCGCGCTGGGCGAGGCGATGCTCCACGAGGCGTCGCACTACAACCTCTTCCCCGCCAAGCGCTGGAACCTCTGGCTCGAGGCGCTCTACGCGCTGCCGTTCTTCCGCACCGTGTCGCAGTTCCAGGCCGAGCACAACCTGCATCACCGCCGCCTCGGCGCGCCGGAGGACCACCTGAACGACGACTACCTCTCCTTCGGGGTCTCGCGGCCGCCGCAGAAGTGGTTCTGGCTCTGGTTCCTGAAGCCGGCCACCGGCTACGCGGGGTGGTTCTACGCCGGCACGCTCACCCTGCGGCCGTGGCGGAGCGGGGCGCGGGTGGCGGCGTTCTGGATCGCGGTCGGCGGGGCGTTCTGGGCGACGGGGAACCTGCGGCTGCTCGTGCTCTACTGGCTGGTGCCGCTCTTCTGGTGCTTCGCCAGCTTCCTCTACTGGTCGGAGATCCAGGACCACTTCAACGCGGCCTCGGGGACGCGGTCCAACCTGAGCCCGCTGGGGAACCTGCTCACGCACAACAACGGCTATCACTACATCCACCACCTCTACCCGGCGATCCCGTGGTACCGCCTCCCGGCGGCGTACAACGCGCTCTGCCCGGGGGAGGGAGACGTCTCGCACGGCTTCGTCGAGACGTACCGCCAGATCCGCGGCGCGCCGGCCGGGGCGCGCGAGGAGCACCCGGCGATGGCGGCGACGACGTAGCCCGGCGCCGGACCGGGCGTGCGGATAGATTGTGAGGCGGCCGCGGGAAGCTCCCGGTGGCCGCCTTTCATCGTGCTGGGGGAGGGGAGATGCCGGTCGACCTGATCACGGTGCCGTACGACTCGGCGCTGCGCGGTGTGCGGATGGGCGCGGGTCCGGCGCACTTCGTGGCGAACGGGGCGGTCGAGCGGCGGCGGGCCGTCGCGGGCTCCGTGCGCGAGACCGGGGTCGAGGCCGCGCCCGGCTTCCACGCGGAGATCGCGACCGCGTTCGACCTGGCGCGCGCGACGGCGTTCGCGGTACGCGCCGCGCGTGGGCACGGCGGACTTCCGCTCGTGCTCGCCGGCAACTGCGTCACCGCCGTGGGCGTGCTCGCCTCGCTCCCGGCGGAGACGACGGGGATCGTCTGGCTCGACGCGCACGGCGACCTGAACACCCCCGAGACCACGCGTAGCGGCTTCCTCGACGGGATGGCGCTCTCCATCGCGCTCGGGCGCTGCTGGAGGGCGATGTCCGCCGGGGTGCAGGGCTTCGCGCCGGTCGCCGAGGAGAACGTGCTGCTCGTCGGCGCGCGCGACCTGGATCCGGCCGAGCGCGAGTACCTGGAGCGCTCGCGTGTCCATCTGCTGACTCCCGGCGAGGCCCGGGGCGGCGACGCCCTGGCGGATGCGCTCGACACGCTCGCCGGGCGGGTGCAGCGCGTCTACCTGCACGTCGACCTGGACGTGCACGACCCGGCCGACGGCGCCGCCAACGCCTTCGCCGCGCCCGGCGGCCTCACCGCGGTCGAGGTTCAGCGCGTGGTCCGCGAGGTCGCCGCGCGCGTCCCCATCGCCGCCGCCGCGCTCACCGCGTACGACCCGGAGTACGACGAAGACGGGAGGATGCTGGAGATCGGGCTGGAGCTGATGGAGCTGATCGCGGAGCTCTCGGCCGCGTCCGGCCCGTCGTCCTGAGGCTGAGGCTGAGAACGGCTGAGAGACCGATGAGAACCTCGGCCTCAATGGTGAGTCCGGTCTAAAAAGCCTGCCCAGGTGCTTGCAGCATGGGTAAGCTGCTGGTAGAATATGGCTTAGCCTACCTGACGGTTCTCTCCCCTCCCGAGCCGCGCGAGCCGTGTTTCGTCGCAAC
>DASYJZ010000583.1:0-8564 GCA_035995965.1 Longimicrobium sp.
AGAAGTCGCGCGAGCAGTTCGAGCTGAAGACGCACAAGCGGCTGATCGACATCCTCGATTCGCGGGCGCAGACCGTTGACGCGCTGACGAAGCTGGATCTCCCGGCCGGCGTCGACGTCGAGATCAAGGTCGACTAGGGGGGACGCGATGTCTGGAATCATCGGAAAGAAGCTGGGGATGACCCAGATCTTCGACGAGGCCGGCGCCGTCGTGCCCGTCACCGTCATCGAGGCCGGGCCCTGCCCGGTGGTACAGGTCCGCAGCGCGGCGAAGGACGGCCACACCGCCGTCCAGCTCGGCTTCGGGCGGCAGAAGGACAAGCGCGCGAGCAGGGCCGAGAAGGGCCACGCGCTCAAGGCGGGGCTCGACGCCGCGCCCGCCGTGCTCAAGGAGTTCCGCTTCGACGCGGACGCCCCCGAGGTCGGCGCCACGGTCACCGTGGACGGCTTCGAGCAGGGCGGCCGGGTGAAGGTGACCGGCGTGACCAAGGGCAAAGGCTTCGCGGGCGTGATGAAGCGCCACGGCTTCGCCGGCGGGCGCGCCTCCCACGGCGCCACCCGCATCCACCGCGCCCCCGGCTCCATCGGCGCGGGCACCAACCCGTCGCGGGTGATCAAGGGGAAGCGCATGCCCGGCCACATGGGCGACGAGCAGCAGACCGTGCTCAACCTGCTGGTCGCCAAGGTCGACGCCGAACGCAACCTGCTGTACGTGCGCGGCGCGGTGCCGGGGCCCGTGAACGGCGTCGTCTACATCCAGAAGCAGTGAGGGGGCCCGAATGCTGACCGCACGCTATTACAACGCCGCCGGCGAGCAGGCCGACGACGTGCAGCTCCCCGAGGAGCTGTTCGACGGGCGTGTCCACGAGGCCGCCCTGCACCAGACGGTGAAGGCCTTCCTGGCCAACCAGCGCCAGGGGACCGCCGCGACCAAGACCCGCGGGATGATCTCCGGCGGCGGCCGCAAGCCGTGGCGCCAGAAGGGCACCGGCCGCGCCCGCCAGGGCACCACGCGCGCCCCGCACTGGCGCGGCGGCGGCGTGGTCTTCGGGCCCAGTCCCCGCTCGTACCACCAGGACGTGCCGCGCAAGGTGAAGCAGCTCGCCCGGCGCAGCGCCTTCAACCAGCGCGCGATCAACGGCGAGATCGCCGTGGTGGAGCGCCTGGCCCCCGAGGCGCCGAAGACGCGCGCCTTCGCGGAGCTGCTGGGGAAGGTCGGGGCCACGGGCTTCAAGCGCGTGCTGATCCTGACCGACGGCGCCCGCGAGAACGTGTACCTGTCGGCCCGCAACCTCCCCGGGGTGGAGGTGATGCCCTTCGCCCAGGCCAGCGCCTACGACGTGATGGTGGCGCGCCAGCTCGTGATCGAGCAGGCGGCCCTGGACGGCGTGAAGGCCGGCGCCGCCGCGCAGGCGGAGACGCCCGAGGAGGTGGTGAATGCGTAACATCAACGAGGTGATCGTACGGCCCCTGGTGACCGAGAAGAGCCACGACCTGCTGGACCGGCTCGGCGCGTACACCTTCGTGGTGGCCAAGGCAGCCAACAAGATCGAGATCGCCCAGGCGGTCGAGAAGCAGTTCAACGTGAAGGTGAGCGACGTCCGCACCATGCGCTACGCCGGCAAGGCCAAGCGCATGGGCAAGCACGCCGGCCGCAAGGCCTCGTGGAAGAAGGCCGTCGTGACCCTCGCCCAGGGCGATTCGATCGAGCTCTTTGAGGGGGTGTAAGATGCCGACCAAGCAGTTCAAGCCGGTCACGCCGGGAACGCGCTTCCGCTCGTCGAACGACTTCGCCGAGGTGACCCACAAGGGCCGCCCCGAGAAGAGCCTGACGGAGAAGATCTCGGGCACCGGCGGGCGCAACCACCACGGCCACATCACCACCCGTCACAAGGGCGGCGGCCACAAGCGGCTCTACCGGGTGATCGACTTCCGCCGCGACAAGGCCGGCGTGCCGGCGAAGGTGGAGCGGGTGGAGTACGACCCCAACCGCACCGCCAACATCGCGCTGCTGGTGTACGAGGACGGCGAGCGCCGCTACATCCTGCACCCCCGCGGGGTGCAGGCGGGCGACACCGTGGTCTCGGGCCCCGGCGCCGACATCAAGCCGGGCAACGCGCTGCCGCTGGCCGAGATCCCGCTGGGCACCACGGTGCACAACGTGGAGCTGCGCCCGGGCAAGGGCGGGCAGATGGCGCGCTCGGCCGGGGCCGGGGTGCAGATCGCGGCCAAGGAGGGCGACTACGTGACGCTGCGCATGCCGAGCACCGAGATGCGCATGGTGCGGCGCGAGTGCATGGCCACGGTGGGCCAGGTGGGGAACGTGGACCACGAGAAGCAGTCCATCGGCAAGGCCGGCGCCAACCGCTGGCGGGGCATTCGCCCCACGGTGCGCGGCGTGGTGATGAACCCCGTCGACCACCCGCTGGGCGGCGGCGAGGGGCGCAGCTCCGGCGGGCGCCCCCCGGTCTCCCCCTGGGGCAAGCCCGAGGGCGTGAAGACCCGCCGGAAGAAGAAGTCGTCGACGCGCCTGATCGTCCGCGGCCGCAAGCGCGGCAAGGCGACGAAGTAAACCGCAGTGCCAAGTGCCTGGTGCCCAGTGCCAAGTGATCGGGAGCATCCGAACCACTGGGCACTGGGGACTGGGAACTGGGCACTCCGGGTTTCGCGTCCACCACTGGGTCCGGAAATCCCCGGCGCCTACGTGGACTCAGACCCGCGGGGGAATCGCAAGACCCGCGGGGAGACTAAGTGCGATCGAGGAACGAATGCCCAGAAGCCTGAAGAAGGGGCCCTTCGTAGAGGAGAGCCTGCAGAAGAAGATCCGGGCGATGAACGAGCGCGGCGAGAAGCGCGTGGCCAAGACCTGGTCGCGCAGCTCCACCATCACGCCCGAGTTCGTCGGCCACACGCTGGCGGTGCACAACGGCAACAAGTTCATCCCCGTGTACCTCACCGAGCAGATGGTGGGCCACAAGCTCGGCGAGTTCGCCCCGACGCGCACCTTCAAGGGGCACGGCGGCAAGCTCGTCGACAAGCGCGCGAAGGCGCGCTAGGCCACGGGAGAAGACCATGAAAGCACGCGCATTCGCCCGCAGCATCGGCATGAGCCCCCGCAAGGTACGCCTGGTCCTGGACCTGATCCGCGGCCGCGGGGTGAACGAGGCGTACTCGATCCTCAAGTTCTCGAAGAAGGGTGCGACCACCCCCATCGAGAAGACCCTCCGCTCGGCCGTGGCCAACGCCACGCAGGCCGCCGACGCGGCCGGGACGTTCGTCGACGTCGACGAGCTGGTGGTGAAGGAGGCCTACGCCAACGAGGGTCCCAGCCTGAAGCGCTTCTCGCCCCGTGCCATGGGGCGGGCCACGCCGATCATCAAGCGGACCACCCAGCTCACCATCGTCGTCGACCGCAAGGAGTAGCCCGATGGGACAGAAGACGCATCCGCGGGGCTTCCGCCTCGGCATCGTGGCTCCCTGGCGGAGCCGCTGGTACGCCGAGCGGAACTTCCCGGCGCTCCTGGTCGAGGACGCCAAGATCCGCAAGTACCTCAATCAGCGCCTGGGGCACGCCTCGCTCAGCGAGATCAGCATCGAGCGCAAGCCCGGCAAGGTGATCGTGACCGTGCACACCGCCCGCCCGGGCGTGGTGATCGGCAAGGGCGGCGCCGAGGTGGACAAGCTGCGCGACGAGCTGGGCCGGCTCTCCGGCGGCGGCGCCGAGGTGGCGATCAACGTGGAGGAGGTCAAGCGCCCCGAGGTCGACGCGCAGCTGGTGGCCGACTCGATCGCGCACCAGCTGGTGCAGCGCGTGAGCTTCCGCCGCGCCATGAAGCGCGCGGTGCAGAACGCCATGCGCGCCGGCGCCGAGGGGATCAAGGTGCAGGTGGCCGGCCGCCTGAACGGCGCCGAGATCGCCCGCACCGAGGGGTACAAGGAGGGGCGCATCCCGCTCCAGACGCTGCGCGCCGACATCGGCTACGCGCAGTCCACCGCCCGCACCACCTACGGCACCATCGGGGTGAAGGTCTGGGTGTTCAAGGGCGAGGTCGTGGAGAACCGGCGCGGCCGCACCTACTCGACCGACGCCTGAGGAGGGGATAGAACCATGCTCGCACCCAAGAGGGTCAAGTACCGCAAGCAGATGAAGGGCCGCATGCGCGGCGCCGCCACGCGGGGCAACTACGTGGCGTTCGGCGACTACGGCCTGCAGAGCCTGGAGCCGGGGTGGATCAGCAACCGCTCCATCGAGGCCGCCCGTATCGCCATGACGCGCCACATGAAGCGCGGCGGCAAGGTCTGGATCCGGATCTTCCCGGACAAGCCGATCACCAAGAAGCCGCTCGAGGTGCGCATGGGCAAGGGCAAGGGCAACCCCGAGGGTTGGGTCGCCGTGGTTCGCCCGGGCCGCATCATGTTCGAGCTGGAGGGGGTGGAGCCGGAGACCGCGAAGCGGGCGCTGCAGCTGGCGGCCGCCAAGCTCCCGGTGAAGTGCAAGATCATCGAGCGCGAGCGGCCCGAGGCGGCCGCGGCGGCAGAGGGAGGTGCGGCATGAACGGCCCCGAGATCCGCGACATGACCGACGACGAGATCCGCGACCGCATCGAGCAGCTCCAGGAGGAGCGCTTCAGGCTGCGCTTCCGCTCGGCCACCCAGCAGCTCGAGAACCCGATGCTGCTGCGCAACCTCCGCCACGACATCTCGCGGCTGAAGACCGTGCAGCGCGAGCGCGAGCTGCAGAACCAGGGGAGCACCCGATGAGCGCCGAGAACGCCGAGACCACCGCCGAGGAGCGCGGCCGCCGCAAGACGCGCGTGGGCACCGTGGTCTCCGACAAGATGGACAAGACGGTGGTGGTGCGCGTGGAGCGCCGCTACGCGCACCCGCTGTACGGCAAGCAGGTCACGCGCAGCAAGAAGTACCACGCGCACGACGAGGCGAACGAGTACCACACCGGCGACGTGGTGAAGATCACCGAGACCCGCCCGCTCAGCAAGCTGAAGCGGTGGCGCGTGTCGGAGCTGGTGGAGCGGGCCCGCTAAACGGCGGCGCCCCGGCCCGGGCCCCCGCGGTGAGCGCGGGGTGACGCCGGGCGGGGCTCTTGGAATCCAGGGAGCAGACCGATGCTGCAGCAGGAATCGATGGTCCGCATCGCGGACAACTCCGGGGCCAAGAAGGCGCTGGTGATCCGGGTGCTGGGCGGGAGCAAGCGCCGCTACGCCTCGCTGGGCGACACGGTGATCGTGGCCATCAAGGACGCGCTCCCCGACGGCACCGTGAAGAAGGGCGACGTGGCCAAGGCCGTGGTGGTCCGCACCACCAAGGAGGTCCGGCGCAAGGACGGCAGCTACATCAAGTTCGACGAGAACGCCGCCGTCATCATCAACGACGCGGGCGAGCCCCGCGCCACCCGCATCTTCGGGCCGGTCGCCCGCGAGCTGCGCGAGAAGCGCTACATGAAGATCGTCTCCCTCGCCCCCGAGGTGATCTGATGGCCAAGCTGAGCATCCGCCGCGGCGACCGCGTGAAGGTGATCCGCGGCAACTACAAGAACATCGAGGGCACGGTGCTGCGCGTGGAGCGCGAGAAGAACCGGGTGGTGGTGCAGGGCGTGAACGTGCGCAAGCGCCACCGCAAGCCCACCGCGGCCGTCCCCGAGGGCGGGATCGTGGAGTTCGAGGCCCCGATCCACGCCAGCAACGTGATGCTGCTGGACCCCAAGAGCGGCGAGCCCACGCGCGTCCGTTCGGCCGTGGGCGCCGACGGCAAGCGCGAGCGGATCGCCGTCAAGAGCGGCCAGGCGATCCCGCGCGCCTGAGCGGTGTACCACTCCCTTCCCCCCGATTTCGCGGGGCGGACGGCGACATGAACCCGGCGTGACCGCCCCCCCGGACCCCAGAGGTCGCGCGGGGGATACGGAAACGGAGACGAGAGATGGCATACGACAAGGGCGCGGAGCGGCCCCGGCTGCAGCGCTTCTACGAAGGCACCGTCCGCGGCAAGCTCCAGGAGGAATTCGGCTTCGGCACGCCCATGCGGGTGCCGCGGCTGGAGAAGATCACGATCAACGTGGGGCTCGGCGAGGCGTCGAAGAACCCCAAGCTGCTGGAGAAGGTGGTGGGCGAGATCGGCGCGATCACCGGCCAGAAGGCCGTGATCACCAAGGCCAAGAAGGCGATCTCGAACTTCGGCCTGCGCGAGGGGATGCCGGTGGGCGTCACGGTCACGCTGCGGCGCGACCGGATGTGGGAGTTCCTGGACCGGCTGGTGAACGTGGCGATGCCGCGCATCCGCGACTTCCGCGGGGTGCCCACGCGCTCGTTCGACGGCCGCGGGAACTACACCATGGGCGTGAAGGAGCAGCTGATCTTCCCCGAGATCGACTACGACAAGGTCGAGAAGATCCACGGGATGGACATCACCATCGTGACCACGACCAACCGCG
Organism: Longimicrobium sp.; assembly: GCA_035995965.1. Taxonomy (GTDB): domain Bacteria; phylum Gemmatimonadota; class Gemmatimonadetes; order Longimicrobiales; family Longimicrobiaceae; genus Longimicrobium. The sequence continues at coordinate 6,445 of DASYJZ010000583.1, forward strand.
ACGACGAGGCGCTGGCCCTGCTCCGCGAGCTGGGCATGCCTTTCCGCGGCGAGTCGCCCGTGCAGGTGGCGGCGTAGGCGAACAGAAGTGCCAAGTGCCCAGTGCCCAGTGCCCAGGAACGGCACGAGGGCCTGGAGCTCGGCGAGAACCACTGGGCACTAGGGACTGGGCACTAGGCACTTTCCCGCCCGCGTCGAACGAGAACCAGGTACTGTCGAATGGCACGCAAGGCCCTGATCGAGAAGAGCAAGCGCAAGCCGAAGTTCGCGGTGCGGGCGCACAACCGCTGCAACCGCTGCGGCCGCCCGCGCGCCTTCATGCGCAAGTTCGGGCTCTGCCGCATCTGCTTCCGGCAGATGGCGCTGAACGGGGAGATCCCGGGAGTGCGCAAGGCGAGCTGGTAGGAACGGGGAGTCGCTAAGTGCTAAGTGCCAAGTGCCAAGTGCCAGGTGTCAGGTGCTGGACCGCGAGGATTCGCGACGACCAGCACTCAGCACTCAGCACTCAGCACTCGGCACTGACCACTCGGCACTTCATTGACACTCACACTTTTCCTGAAAGTCCGGCGCTCGCTCGCCGGATACTCTAGGAGAGACCCGGCATGGTGACCGATCCGATCGCCGACATGCTGACCCGCATCCGCAACGCGCAGCTCGCGCGCCACCGGAGGGTCGACATGCCGACCAGCAGGCTGAAGGTGGAAGTCGCACGCCTGCTCAAGCAGAACCACTACATCCACGACTACAAGCTCCTGGAAGACGGGCCGCACCCGGTGCTGCGCCTGTACCTGAAGTACTTCCAGGACAAGCCGGTGAGCCGCGAGCTGCGCCGGTTCTCCAAGCCGGGGCTGCGCCAGTACGTGGGGGTCGAGGAGATCCCGCGGGTGCGCAACGGGCTGGGGATCGCGCTGCTCAGCACCTCGCGCGGCGTGATGACCGACCGCGAGGCCCGCGCGGCCAAGGTCGGCGGCGAGCTGCTCGCCATCGTCTGGTAAGGAGAGCGAGAGAATGTCGCGCATCGGAAAGAGGCCCATCGCGATCCCGGCCGGGGTCGAGGTCACGCTGGACGGCAACGACGTCCGCGTGAAGGGGCCCAGGGGCGAGCTCAGCCGCCGCCTGCACAGGGACGTGATCGTGCGCCGGGAAGACGGGGAGATCGTGGTGGAGCGGCCCAGCGACCAGCCGGTGCACCGCTCGCTGCACGGCCTCAGCCGCACCCTGGTGGCCAACATGGTCGAAGGCGTCACCACCGGCTTCACCAAGATCCTGGAGATCGTGGGCGTGGGCTACCGCGCCGAGACCAAGCCCTTCGGGCTGACGCTCGCGCTGGGGTACTCGCACCCGATCGACTACAAGGCGCCCGAGGGGATCACCCTGCGGGCCGTCAACCCGACCACCGTGGAGGTCTCCGGGACCGACAAGGAGGTCGTGGGGCAGGTCGCGGCCGAGATCCGGTCGCTGCGCCCCCCCGAGCCGTACAAGGGGAAGGGCGTCAAGTACCAGGGCGAGGTGATCCGCCGCAAGGCGGGGAAGGCGGGCGGCAAGTAGCCGCCCCGCCGCCCAAAGGCTGATCATCGCATAGTCAACGAGGAACCGACGAGATGGCGAGAGCACGAATCCGGGCCAAGACGCGCGAGGACAAGCGCCTCCGCCGGCACCGCAGGGTGCGCGGCAAGGTCCACGGCACAGGGCAGCGCCCGCGGCTGGTGGTGCACCGCTCGCTCAACCACCTGGAAGCCCAGGTGGTCGACGACGTGGCGGGGCAGACCGTGGTGGGGCTCTCTACCAACGCCCCCGAGCTGCGCGCGCGGCGCGCCGAGCTGAGCAAGACCGACGCGAGCCGCGAGCTGGGCAAGGCCCTGGCCGAGAAGGCGAAGGCCGCGGGCGTCACCGCGGTGGTCTTCGACCGCGGCGGCTACCTGTACCACGGCCGCGTCAAGGCCTTTGCCGAGGGCGCCCGCGAGGGCGGCCTCGAGTTCTAGAGGAGCGAGCATGGCGGAGAACAGAGGCGGAGGCGCGGGCGGCGCCCGCGGCGGGCGCGGCGGCGGCTTCGGGGGCCCCCCGGGCGCGGGGCGCGGCGGCGGCAGGGGCCGCGGCGGCCCCGGCGGGCAGGGCGGCCCC
>DASYJZ010000584.1:0-4146 GCA_035995965.1 Longimicrobium sp.
GCGCTCCACACGCCACAGCGCCGACTCCTAGACGCGGAAACGCAGAGAGCTCGCCGCGAGCCTTGCGTAGCCGCGTCTCAGTCGTGAGACCCGATGGGTTCGGATTCGGGTCTACTCCCTCGTCCGGGTGGGGATGCAGCAGCCGCTCAGGCGGGTGAAGCAGTCTTCGCCGCTGATGCCGGGCAGGACGGGCGCGGGGGCCGCGGTGGTCTCGAACGAGACGACCTGCAGCTGATCGATCTCCAGCGTCTTCATGAGCTTCTTCTCCGGTGCCGGGGGGTGGACGAAGAATGGGTCGCGCCATGAGTGCGCCGGACGAAGCTGCATCGGTGCGCCCCGTGGCCGCAAGAGGTTGGCGTGGTCGTCGCCGCGTCGTGACCCGGGGGGCGTTGACCGGGGCTGCTTGCGACGCCGCGATGCCCCGCGCAGGTTGCGTCGCCCCCTCATCGGACGAATCCCTCGCAGGAAGCCGCGCATGCCCGACGAATCCTCCGCGCTGAATCCATCCACCAGCCGCCGCGAGTTCGCGAAGACGGCGCTCGCCGCCGTGGCGGTGCCGGTGCTGGCGCCGCTGGCCGGGTGTGCGCCTGCTCACGTGCCTACGCCGGCGCCCGTGCCCGCCGAGGCGTCGACGCCGGTCGCCGCGCCCGCCTCGCCGGTGGCTCCGTCCGCGCCGCCGCAGCGGCAGGGCGAGCAGGAGCGCGATCCGGTCGCGCTGCACCTCACCGAGGCGCTGAAGGCGAAGTACAGGGACCGGCTGACGGACGCGCAGTGGGACGAGGTACGGAAGAGCGTCGAGGGGAACCTGCGCGCCGCGCGGGCGCTGCGGAGCTTCGAGATCCCGATCCAGACCGAGCCCGCGTTTGTCTTCCGCGCCTACCGAGGGGGCGGGCGATGATCCCGGCGGAGACGTTCTACCTGCCGCTGCCGCGCCTGGCGGAGATGATCCGCACGCGGCGGCTGGACCCGGTGGAGCTCGCCGAGGCGGCGCTGCAGCGGCTGGAGCAGCACGGCCCGCGGCTCAATGCCGTCGTCACCGTCACCCGCGATCGCGCGCTGCAGGAGGCGCGCGCCGCACGCGCGGAGATCGCAGCCGGACGCTACCGCGGGCCGCTGCACGGCGTACCCTACGGCGCCAAGGACCTGATCGCGGCGGCGGGCTATCCCACCACCTGGGGCGCGCAGCCGTACCGCGAGCAGCGCTTCCCCGACGCGACGGTGGTGGCGAAGCTCAAGGCGGCGGGCGCCGTCCTGGTGGCGAAGCTCGCGTCGGTGGAGCTGGCGGGCGGGATGGGCTACGAGCAGGCCGACGCGTCGTTCACCGGGCCGGGGAAGACGCCGTGGAACCTGGACTACTGGAGCGGTGGCTCGTCCAGCGGCCCGGGCGCGGCGGTCGCCGCGGGGCTGGTCCCGTTCGCCATCGGGTCGGAGACGTGGGGCTCCATCATCACCCCCGCGGCGTTCTCCGGCGTGACCGGGCTGCGGCCGACCTACGGCCGCGTCAGCCGCGCGGGGGCGATGGCGCTCTCGTGGACGATGGACAAGATCGGCCCGCTCTGCCGCACGGCCGAGGACGCGGGCCTCATCCTGCAGGCCATCGCCGGCCCCGATCCCGCGGACGCGAACTCGGCGGACCGGCCCTATCGCGCCTCCGTCGCCCTGCCGGCGCGGCGGCGTCCGCGGATCGGCGTGCTGAAGGGGCTGGCGGAGGGCTCGCAGGCCGAGGTGAAGCAGAACTTCGAGCGCTCGGTGGAGGTGCTGGGCTCCTTCGCCGAGATCGTGCGCGACGTAACGCTGCCTAAGTTCCCATACGGCTCGGCGGCGGGGGTGATCATCGACGCCGAGGCGGCGAGCATCTTCGAGGAACTGGTGGACAGCGGCCGCGTGCACCAGCTCACCGCGCCGGAGGACCGCATCGGCGGGTACGCGGGGCAGGTGGTGCTGGCGAAGGACTACCTGCGCGCCCTGCGCATCCGCACCCCCGCCGCGGTGGCGATGGACCGCTTCCTCGCCGACGGCGGCTTCGACGCGCTCGCCCACCCCACGCGGCCGACGGTGGCGTACCCGATCGGCAAGCCGTTCAACGAGGCGTACAAGGACCTCACCGGCGGCGGCGAGCCGATCAGCGGCGCCGCGAACCTCCTGGGCCTCCCCGGCATCGCCCTCCCCAACGGCTTCGGCCGCGAGAACCTGCCGACCTCGCTGTCGCTGACCGGCCGCGCCTGGGACGAGCAGTTGCTGATCGCCCTCGCGCACCAGTACCAGCAGCGCACCGACTTCCACCGGCGCGTGCCGCCGGGGTTCGGGTGAGCGGTGGTGGTCTATGAGTCCGCAGTTGGCTACATCGTCCTATGGCAAACCGTCGCTGCAGTAGAAAGGGTTGTCGAATTGGACGGCTCCGGACCTCGGTCCGCTCGTAGCCCTGATGTATACTTCGCCTCCGTGCCATGTTACGACACCGTTCTGCGTCACGGTTGCGAGCGTCGTATCACTACTACTCCAGGTGACCGCTGCGTTGGGGATGAGGTTCCCGACCACGGTCCGCGCAGCGGCTGAGAGATAGATCGGATCACTCTCGGGACATGGTACAGTAATGTCGATCCATCCGTAGGGACGCGGCACAGCCGCTGCGACGTAGACGACAAAGGAGAAAGATGCCACTGTCGGATCGACATGGAACAGCCATCGTTTCGCCTGCGAGATGTCGTTCGTGTGAAGAACCTCGTCGTACTGAAAGAACGGCTGATCGGGTGCTGTGAAAATGGCTCTACCTGAGGGGTTTGAAATAACAGCCGAACCACTTCCGCTCGTTACCGTCGGGCCTGCCGCAAAAAACACTCGGACACCCGCTGAGTCGACGGCGACATTCGTGGTGCCGAGCGGCTGAGGAATGAGGTTCTGAACGGTCACATCAGCACCGAAGGTACTATCACCAGGAGTATACGACACGCTTGTCGAGCGTAGTCGTACGTAAATCCCCTGCCCACCCACGATCAGAGTGCGCACATCGGGTCCCGGCGTCGACGCGCCGGAGCAAGATAGCGATGCTTCCCCAATGTGACCGACACACACGAGGCGGGTAAGCACTTCGGGCGGGAGTACGGAATCGCTGGCTACTGGCGAATAAGCGGCATCGCACGCTGCGCTCGAAAAGAGCAACGCGTAGCCGAATACTGTTCGGGGCAATTGCCGTCGCATCGTTATGTCTCCGCTGTGTAGGGCTCGCCAGATTATTAGACGCTATAATAGTATATTCGAACCGAGACTCCTGACCAACCACTTGGCGTCGCCGGAAGGAGCTTCGGTCCTGCCGTGCGCATACCCCCGCAGTGCTCCCCTGTCCCCCTGTCCCCTGTCTCCCGCCGTACCCTGTCCGCGCGGGGTGACACGCGATGCTGGACGAATCCCCCGCCGCAAAGCTAAGTTGTTAATCCGTAATCAGATCGTAGCAGATGCGCGGCGGGTACGCCCGATGCGCTCTCCCCCGCCGTCCGAACGAAGCGTCGCGTAGACGCGAACCCTCCCGATCTCCACGGAGAACCGATGAACACCCTGACCCGCGGCCTGCGCGCGGCCCTGGCCCTGGCGGCGATCACCGTCTCCGGCGGCTGCGCCACGCAGGTCACCCGCATCTCTCCCGACCAGCAGGTGGACCTCTCCGGCCGCTGGAACGACGTGGACAGCCGCCAGGTGGCCGACGCCATGGTGCGCCAGAGCTTCCAGGGCGAGACGAACGGGAGCTGGGCCGTGCAGTACATGCAGGCCCACGGGGGCCGCCGCCCCACCGTGATCGTGGGCACCGTGCGCAACCGCAGCATGGAGCACATCCCCGTCGAGACCTTCGTCCGCGACCTGGAGCGCGCGTACATGAGCAGCGGCCAGGTGCAGGTGGTCGCCAGCCGCGACGAGCGCGACGAGGTGCGCGACGAGCGCGCCGACCAGCAGGAGAACGCCGCCGCCGACACCCGCGCCCGCATGGCCCGCGAGCACGGCGCGCAGTACATGCTGCAGGGCGACATCTCCCAGATCAACGACCGCGAGGGCGGCCGGCGCGTGGTCTACTACCAGGTGGACATGACGCTGATCGACCTGGGGAGCAACGAGAAGACCTGGACCGGGCAGCACAAGATCAAGAAGCTGGTGGAG
>DASYJZ010000585.1:0-14009 GCA_035995965.1 Longimicrobium sp.
GACCAATTGCCATTCCCAAAGCGAACGTGCTGCAGCAGGCGACCGGACCCGAGCTTTTCTATACGACTGGGGGAGCACACTGCCCGGTGCTCGATCTTCCCGACGTACTCAGAAGCCTATGTAACGCCCGTATGTCATCCCAGACATTTCGGCTCAGCTACTTCGACCTGTTTGCCAATGGCCTGACGAATATCGGGCACTCCATTTATTTCGGCATGGACTTGGTGATGAAAGTGGCCGACGCGAGGCTTACCGAGGAGGAGGACTGGCTGACGTTCGGCTCCGACGAGCACGATTTCATCTTCGGATTTCTCCGGTTTCTCGTCGAGCAGAACCTCGCCGACGTAGACATCTCGAATTGTCTGGTCGACTGGCATGAACGGGAGATACAACCTACTACAATCGCCCGGCTCACATCGCGTGGCCTTGGCCTCGTACAACTCATCTACCAGAAGCAGCTGCGATTTGAAGCGGAGGGGCGACTTCGGGTACCCGACCGGCTTGGTGTCGCTCAAGAGGACTTTGTGCAAATGGTATTCACACCGTCTCACCACGAACGGATCCCCCTGATCGTGAAATTTCAGGACCTTGTCGAAGAAGAGCAGAGTCAATCACAGTCCGCTTGATCCGAAGGCTGCGGAGCGACGTCCACCCGGCTGACCTACTTTCTTCTGCTTCTCAGCAGGTCGAATGAAGCCCTCTACGCCACCACCCGGTCCTTCCCGCGGCGCTTGGCCTCGTAGAGCTTCGCGTCGGCGGCGGCGAGGAGCTTCTCGTGGGTCGGCTGGGCCTCGGCGGCGGCGACGCCGGCGCTGATGGTGACGGCGAGGCCCTCGCCCAGCGTGGGCCACGCCCACTCCCGCACCAGCCCGCAGAGCTTCTCGCTCGCGGCGGCGGCCTGTTCCAGCGTGGTGGCGGGGAAGAGCACCACGAACTCCTCGCCGCCGAAGCGCGCCACCACGTCGCTCTGCCGCACGTGCTGGCGGAGGACGGCGGCCACGGCGCAGAGCACCTGGTCGCCCACCGCGTGCGAGAAGGCGTCGTTGACCCGCTTGAAGTCGTCGATGTCGCAGATCATCACGCTGAGCGGCTGCACTCCGCGCACCGCCAGCGGCAGCGCCTCCGCCAGCCGCTGGTCCAGGTAGCGGCGGTTGTACGCCCCCGTGAGCGGGTCGCGGATGGTGAGCGCGTGCAGCTCGCGGTTGCGCGCCTCCAGCTCGGCCTGCGCCCGGGCCAGCGCTGCCTCGGCCTCCCTCCGCTCCGCCACCTCACGCTCCAGCTCGATGCTCCGCAGGCGGTGGATCTCGCGGTCCTTCATCGCCCGCGCGGTGTCGAACTGCACCATCATCGCCGACATCCTGGCGTCCGCCGCGCCCTGCAGGTGCTCCACCAGCAGGGCGTGGTAGCGCTGGTGGTGCTCCAGCGCCTCCTCGAACCTCTCCAGCGCCGCGAGCGCATCGGCGAACCGGTGGTGCAGCTCCGCCAGGTGCGCCGAGGGGCGGGTGGTCGTCAGGAAGAGCGGGAGCGCCTGCTCGAACCGCAGCAGCGCCTCGGCGTGGCGGCCGCGGCGCACGTGCACGTCGCCGAGCACCCAGAGCGCGTCGGCGTAGTACGCCAGGTGCACGGGGTCGCCGGCCAGGTCGGAGAGCGACTGGCGCACGGCTTCCTCCGCCTCGTCGAGCGCGCCGCGCCGCTCCAGGATCCCCGCCAGCCCGATCAGCCCCAGGGCCCGTCCCGCCACGTCTCCGTGCCGCGCGTAGAGCCGCATGCTCTCGCGGTAGTACGCCTCCGCCCGCGCGGCGTCGCCGACGCCCTCGCCGGCGGCGATGCCCATGCGGTACAGCGTGCGCGCGGCGCTCTGCGGGTAGCGGTCGCCGAAGCTCTCCAGCGCGACGCCGTAGTACGCGAGCGCCTGCTCCCCCTGGTGCATGTTGCTGTAGACCACCGCGATCCGGCCGAAGAGCTCGCCGCGCTCCCAGCGGCGCGCGTCGCCCAGCTCGCCGGCCGTCTCCGCCATCGCCGCCTCGTGCAGCTCGAGCGCCTGCAGGAGCGTGGCGAGGGCGCCGGCGAACTCGCCCGTGCCGATGAACGCCGTCCCCAGCCCGCGCAGCGCGGCCGCTTCCTGGTCGCGCCGCCCCACGCGCCGCGCGAGCTCGACCGCGTCGCGCGCATGGCCGGTCGCCGGCTCGTACTCCGAGGTCACGGCGTAGTTGGCGGCGAGCTCGACCAGCACCTCGCACCGCAGCCCGTCGTCATCCGACCAAACGCACTGGTCGAGCGCCGCCAGCAGGAGCTCCCGGCCGCGCGGGACCTCGGCGGGGATGAGGGAGAGGCAGGCGCCGAGCGTGGCCAATCCGCGCCGCCGAAGCGCCGGCTCGCCCGCATCCTGGGCGAGGGCCAGCGCCCGCTCCGCCAGCACGCGCGCCGCCTCGGGCTCGCGGTGGCGGATCGCCAGCGCCCGCGCGCAGAGCGACGCGACACTCTCCGGCTGCACGGCGGCGGGGACGGTGGTGGGATCCATGGAATGCGGAGAGAGCATGGACGAGCCGGGAATGCAGGAGAACTGTAGATAGGGCGCGACGTACGGGGGCGGAAGGGGAGTGCCGGATCCGCAAGAACACTGTGGCTCGGGTACAGCGAACCCGGCGAGCTCCGCCACCGCCGGTGAGGACGGCAGCACCCCTGCGCCGGCGGCTCGGGAGGCGTTTCAGCCGCAGGGGCCGCGGCTTGACATGCGCCGGGGCGGCGGGATAGGTTTCGTCCCGAACGAGCGTTCGAACGAGACGCGTCGGCGGATGGAACGCGGGCACGGCCTTCGCAGGCTGCCCGCGTCCGTTGCTTCCACCCGCGCGCGGCTGGGGACGCTTTCGCACGATCCACCGGACGGAGACGAACGGATGGCCCGCTACACCGATGACGAGCTGAAGGAGAAGGTCCACGCCGGCTTCATCGTCGAGTACCCCGACGAGATGACGGAGGGATACAAGGCCGCGCTGATCGTTCAGCTCCTGGTGCAGGCCGACACCGAGCTGATCTCGGCGCCGGCGTACTTCGGCGCGAGCAGGGACGCGCCGTCGACGAACACCATGGTGAGCGCCACGGCCATCATCCAGGACGAGCTGGCGCACGCCAACATCGCCTACCGGCTGCTCGAGGACCTGGGGCTGGACAAGGAGCAGCTCGTCTACGGGCGCGAGCCGCAGGAGTTCAAGCACCCCTACGGCTTCGACCATCCCCTGGAGAACTGGGCCGAGCTGGTGGTCGCCAACGGGCTGTACGACCGCGCCGGCATCACCCTGCTGGGGGACGTGTTCAAGAACACCAGCTACGGCCCGCTGAAGCGCGCGCTGGTGAAGGTGGACCAGGAAGAGACCTTCCACCTGCGCCACGGCGAGATGTGGATGAAGCGCCTCTCGAAGAGCGGCGGCGAGGCCAAGGCCATGATCCAGCGCGCGGTGGACTGGATGTTCCCCATGGCGGTGGAGTGGTTCGGCCTCCCCGACGACATGAAGCGCCACTCGGGCCAGCTCGAGTACAGGCTCAAGGGGATGACCAACGACGAGCTGCGGCAGACGTGGATGAAGTCCACCGTGCCGCTCTGCGAGTCCATCGGCATCCACGCGCCGGCGCACTGGAGCGAGGAGGAGCAGCAGTACGTGCTCGACTACCCGTTCCCGTGCGAGTACGACGAGACCGACAAGCGCTGGCTCTTCGACGAGGGAGCGATCGGCTGGAGCAAGGTGTTCGAGCGCTGGAAGCGCCGCGGCCCTGCCAACCGCAAGTTCGTGGAGATGATCCAGGAGGGGCGCGGCTTCCGGCAGCAGCTGGAGATGGCGGCCTGATGCCCGCCTGCGCCACGTCCACCGCCCGCTTCTCCGCCGGGGGAGGCGCCGCCGCGTTGCTCGACGCCCCCTCCGCCTACCCCGTCCCTTTCGACGAGCGCGAGGGGGCGCTCTGGGACGCGCTGCGCGAGGTGATGGACCCCGAGATCCCCATCTCGCTGGTGGACCTCGGCCTGATCTACGACATCCGCCAGGACGGCGGCCAGGTGGAGGTGGACCTGACCTTCACCGCCACGGCGTGCCCCTGCATGGCCTTCATCCACTTCGACATCCAGGACCGGCTGCTGCGCGAGCCCGGCGTGGATTCGGTCGACGTGAACGAGGTGTGGACCCCCGCGTGGACCAAGGCGCGGATCACCCCCGAGGGCCGCGAGACGCTGCGCACCTTCGGCGTCTCGATGTAGCCGGGTCGCCTGGTCGAACCCTGTACTTTCGCACTTTCGCACCTCGCACTCCCGCACTCTGTTGAAAGAGCCCGTCTACGAAGTGTTCGCCCGCAAGACGCGCGAAGAGCCGCTGCGGCACATCGGCTGGGTCAACGCCATGGACGGCGACCTGGCGCGCGTGTACGCCTGGAAGACCTACGACGAGCAGAACTGGGCGGAGATGTGCGTGATCCCCCGTTCCGCCATCATCCCCGTGGACCCCGGCGAGAGCCAGTTCGTGACGGCGGCGCGCGACGACCACGAGGACGAGATCGTCCACAGCCGCGGCACCGGGAGCTACGGCGGCGGCGACGTGGCCGGGAGGGAGGGGCGATGACCGACACCCTCCCCGCGGCCGCCGCGTACGACAAGGCCGAGCAGCTCCCCGCCGACGTCCGCGCGCCGCTGCGCGACCTGATCCTGGCGCTCGCGGACAGCAAGCGCGTGCTGGGGCTGCGCTACAGCGACCGCATGCTCGGCTCGCCCACGCTGGAGGCGGGGATCGCCGCCTCGTCGATGGCCCAGGACGAGTGGGGGCACGCACGGCTGACCTATGCGCTGCTCGGCGACCTGGGCGACGACCCCAAGGCGCTGGAGCACGAGCGCTCGGCCGGCGAGTACCGCGGCCTGCAGGCGCTCGACCGCGACATCGAGGGGTGGAGCGGGATGACGGCGGCCGCGCTGCTGCTGGACACCGCCTTGGCCGCGCAGTACTCGGCGCTGCTGCAGAGCCGCTACACGCCGGTGCACAACCGCGTGCAGAAGCTGCTGGACGAGGAGCGCTTCCACTTCCAGTACGCCGCCGCCTGGACCCGCCGCATCGCCGCCGTCCCCGAGCTGCGCGACGGGCTGGCGGCGGAGCTCGCGCGCTACCTGCCGGAGGCGCTGCGCTGGCTGGGCCGCGACGACGCGCCGGGCGCTCAGCGGCTGGTGGAGGAGGGGATCGTACGCGAGCCGGCTTCCGCCGTGCGCGCCCGCTTCCTGGCCAAGGTCGGCCCGGTGCTGGAGGAGACCGGGATGGCCGAAGGGCTCGGCGTCGCGCGCGGCGGGGACGGGTGGAGCATGGGCGCGGAGCCGGACTGGAGCGGGTGGAACGACGCGGCGCGGCGCTCCGGCGGGTCGCTCGACGAGGCGACGGCGGCGCGCGCCCGCGGCGATCTCAACCGTGCGCTGCTGCTGGACTGATGGCCGAGCCGCTGGCGGAGAAGCCGGAGCCCGGGACGCCGCCCGAGCACGCACCCTGCCCCTTCTGCGAGGGCGAGGACACGCGGCTGCTGAACCCGTTCGGCGGGCAGCTCTCGGTGGCGCAGTACTGGTGCAACCGCTGCCGCACCGGCTTCGACTACATCAAGTGGGAGGATAACGGCGACGACGCCGCGTTCTGACTGGCAAAGAACAACCGGGTTTCACACAGAGGGACCAGAGGTACCAGAGAACTGCACTGCTTCTCTGGTTCCTCTGGTCCCTCTGCGTGAGACCTTCTGTTCAGAGCCTGCGTGGCATGGTGCTGGCGGGTGAAAGGGGCGAAGTTGAATGCTTGAGTATCCGAAGCTCGACCCCAGGAGGCCCGCGATGCCCAGAAGCTGGAGCAAGAAGGACGAGAAGATGTACGACCACGTGAAGGAGAGCGAGCTCGACCGCGGGATGGACCCGGCCCGCGCCGAAGAGATCGCCGCCCGCACGGTCAACAAGGCCCGCCGCGAGGAAGGACGCACGCTGAACAAGACCACGCAGGGCACCGGCAACCCTACCGTGAGCTACGACGACCGCACTCGCGACGAGCTGTACAACATCGCCAAGGAGAAGGACGTTCCCGGTCGCAGCAAGATGGGGAAGCAGGAGTTGATCGACGCGATCCGCGGGCGATAGAGCATCACAGAACAGATGGTCTCACACGGGGTCAACGGGGTCAACGGTAACCAACTCCGTTGACCCCGTTGACTCCGTGTGAGACCCCTGCTTTTGCAGGAGTCGGCGCTACGCCGCGACCCGGGGGGCGCCCGCGAGCTCGTCCAGGGCGCGGCGGACGTAGATAGGCACCATCGCGCGCCGCCAGTCCGGGTCGACGATGATGTTCTCGAGCGGATGGCACTGTTTGAACGCCTGCCGCGCCACCGCGTCGGCCACGTCGCCCAGCCGGTGCCCGGCGACGATGCGGTCCAGCCCGGTGACCACCTTCGGTCGCGCGCCGAGCGCGGAGATCACCAGCGAGAGCGAGCGCGCCGTCTGGTCCGCCGCCACGTCCGCCGCGGCGGCGATCGAGAGCAGGGGGAAGTCGACGGAGTTGCGCTGGCGCACCTTGCGATACGCCGTGCGCACGCCCGGGCCGGGGAGGGGGATGCGGATGCGCGCCACCAGCTCGTCGCGCCGCCGCACGGTGTTCCACACGCCGTTGGCCACGAAGAACTCGTCCACGGTCACCGTGCGCACCCCGCTTGCCGAGGCGAGGTCGGCGACGGCATGGAGGGAGATGAGCACCGGCGGCGTGTCCGCGCTGTGGGCGGCGACGCACTTCTTGCCGACGCGCGTCACGTGGCAGACGTCGCCGTCCTTCTTCAGGCAGAAGCCCAGCGCCTGGCGCCAGAAGAGGCTCTGGTTGTAGTAGGTGCAGCGCGTGTCCAGGCAGAGGTTGCCCCCCATCGTCCCCGCGTTGCGGATCTGCGGCCCCGCGACGTGCCCCGCGGCCTCCGCCAGCGCGGGGGCAATCCGCCGCACCAGTGGGCTCCGCGCCACCGCCGTCAGCGTCTCCGCCGCGCCGATCACGAGCTGCGCCGCGGCGGGCAACCCCTCCTCCACCGCGTTCCCCTCCGCGTCCGCCAGCCCGATCCCGTGCAGCTCGCCGATCCCCTTCAGCGCCACCAGGTGCCGCGGGGTGAAGAGGCGGTGCTTCATGTTCGGCATCAGGTCCGTGCCGCCGGCGATCGGCAGCGCGTCCTCGTGCCCCGCGATCAGGCCGCACGCCTCGGCGAGCGTGAGCGGGCGGTGGTACGTGTATTCGTGCAGCCGGAGCATGGTTTCCGCGGCGGTTGAACGCTCGTTCGAATCGTCGCGGAAGATAGAGATGCAGCGGGAGAAACGACAGTGGGGACGCGGCGAGACGCGCCCGCGCCTCGCCGCGCTTTCAGCGACCACCGTGACGCCGGCGGGCCGGGGAGCCCGGCGAATCAGACGACGGCGAATTGGACCCCACCCCCGGCTGCCCAGAGGTTGAACGCGCGACTGCCGGCGGCTGCGGGACCGGCGAACTGGTTCCCGAGCGCGTTCCCGGAAACCCAGTGCACGTTGCCGCCGCTCGCCCAGATGAATCGCGTGACTCCGCCCTGGACCACCCGGATCGCTCCGTTGCCGGGGTTCGCGCCAGGGGCGACGTTCATCGCGGGGATCGCGAGCTGAACGCCGAGCCCCACGGCGTTCGAGCCCGTCGCCCCATAGGGGCTCGAAGCGTTGCTGTTGGGAACGAACAGGTTGCATCCGCCGGCGATCTGGCAGGTATAGGCCGTGAGAGGCATGGAACGCCTTCCTTTCCAGGATTCGAAAAATGAGGTGGACGGAGAACGCGGAAGAGGGTGGTTTCCGTCGAGTTCCCGGTGTGGTGCCGCGCGCCGCGCTGGGCCCTCCGAGCCGCCGCGGCTCGTGCGTCACCCCAGCCCGGTGTGCGGCGTTTCGGGAGCCGGATACTCCACCAGGGCCTGCAGGAGGTCGCTCTGCGCCGGGAGCGACGTTGCCGCGACGCCTTCCGGCCAGCTCCAGCCCTGGTTCACGTCGAACTCCAGGTGGTGGTACTCCGCGCCTGGATCCAGGTGCAGCACCACCCCGGGACCGGTGGAGGTGGAGACCAGCGTGCCCGGCGGCGCGGGATGGGGGGAGACGAACAGCACGAGGGTGGGGAGCGGCGCGATCATCTGCAGCGCTCCGCCGTGGAGCGGTGCGGCGTAGATGGGGATGGGTGTCGCTTCGCCCTCCAGCACGCACGCCAGCCCGCAGGTGAGCGGGACGGCGGTGGTGTTCAGGAGCGAGACGGCGTCTGGCGCGCCGCGCTCGCGCATCTCACCGCCGCCGCCCGCAAGCGCCACCACCAGCGTCTGCCCGGGCTCCGCGGGCGAGTGGAACCCCGGCTGAACCCGGACGCCGTCCACCAGCGGCACCGTCCGTCCCGAGGTGAACGCCTGGAATGCGACAGGCGGGCGTACGCTGGTGTGCATGGCGAACCCCCGGGTCTGCAGCCACACGGCGGGCCGCCCCGCCGCGTCGGCCGAGCGCACCGCCGACAGGCCGTACAGGAAGGAGCCCGAGGCGACGAGGGCGTCGAGCGTGTCCTGCGCCATGCGGATCGAGACCTCGGGCGTGGGGCTGGCCATGGAGATTTTCCTTTGGTCGGCAGATCGTGCCAGGGAAAGCCGCGGACCGCCCGCCGCCGGTGAGGGCGGCGGGCAGCCCGCGGGCGGGGGATCACACGCCGGCCGGAACCGCGCCACCGATGAGGAGCGGCACAAGGCTCGTGTTCGGGGGGAACACGGTCCCCCACGTGCCCTGGCGGTCGTTCCAGCTCAAGTTCAGGTCGTACGACACGCTCCGCGAGGGCGCGCCCGTGAGGTCGATGAGGATGCCGGACCCGAACGACTTCTCGATCACGGTGCCCGTGTCGATGGTGCTCGAGGCGAACATCAGGAACACCTTCTCGACGGGGACCATCTCGTCTTCGTTGTTGCCGAAGAGCGGGAACACCGCCAGCGGCGCGTACGTGCCGTCGCTCTGCAGCTGCGAGATCCCGCACGAGAACGGCGTGCTGGTGGCGTTGACCACCGAGATGGCTCCCGCCGGTCCGCCGTCGGTCACCTGGCCGGTACCCGTGGGCGAGGTGACGGTGAGGATGTCGTTCAGCGCGGCATCGTAGTCGTTGTCCACCGAGACCTGCGTGTTGGGACCGAGGCTGGCGTTGCGCGACGTGAACACGCGGTACGACTCCGTCCACGAGACCGTGGTGTTCAGTCCGTACGTGCTCGTGGCGAACCACACCACGGGCTTGCCGGTGGCGGGGCCGCTCACCGCCTTGAAGCCGTAGAGCTGGTATCCCTGGGCGGCGAGCGTGTCGGCGGTGGCCTGGGGCATGGTGATGTTGACCTGGTACTTGCTCGCGTCGGACATGGTGTGCTCCGTTCGTCTGAAGAGAAGAGGTTGCGAGCCCCTGAGTGGGCTGGCGGGCGGAGAGCGACGGTCCGGCGGCCGCGCGGTGCTGCTCCCCATGCGTCCCGAAGCGGGCGGGTTGCGCCTGGCTCGGTTGCGCGGTTAACTATGGTCCAGACCTCTCAATCTCCTGTCCCATCAGTGTGATCCCGGGTATCCACCCCCTCGGATGTTTACTCTCAACCTCCTTGGCGGCGCGGCGTTTCAGGGCCGAAACGGGCCCGTTACCGGCAAGGCCGCGCACACCCGGCGGGTCGCGTTGCTCGCGATCCTGGCGGCGGCGCGGGGGCGGACCGTGGGGCGCGAGCGGATCATCGGCCTCCTCTGGCCGGAGCACCGCGCCGCCGCCGCGCGCCACCTCCTCTCCGAGTCGCTGTACGTGCTGCGCAAGGAGCTGGGGGAGGACGCCTTCGTCTCGTCGGGCGACGAGGTGGGGCTGAACGGCGAGATCCTGCGGAGCGACGTGGAGGCGTTCGAGAGCGCCATCGAGGCGGGCGACGTGGAGCGGGCCGCGCCGCTGTACCGCGGGCCCTTCCTGGACGGCTTCTGCGTGGCCGACGCGCCCGAGTTCGAGCGCTGGGCCGAGGGGGAGCGCGACCGGCTGGCCCGCACGCACACCCGCGCGCTGGAGTGCCTTGCCACCGCGCGCGAGGGAGAGGGACGTCCCGCCGAGGCCGCCGGGTGGTGGCGGCGGCTGGTGGCGCTCGACCCCTACAACTCGCGCGTGGCGACGCGGCTGATGCTCGCGCTCGACGCGTCGGGAGAGCGGGCGGCGGCGCTCTGGTTCGCCCAGAAGCACGTCGCCTTCCTGCGCGACGAGCTGGGCGTGGAGCCGGAAGACGACTTCGAGGAGCTGGTCGAGCGGCTGCGGACGGAGCCGGTCCGCGTCCCCGTGGCCGACCGCGTCGTGCGGGGCCCCCCGTTTCCGTCCCCTCCCGGGTCGACGCCGGCGACGGACGATGAATCCGCGGCAGACGGCGCGGCGGACGGCGCGGCGGTCGTAGCAGGGGCGGGTGAACGAGCGGCCGGGGATTCGGCGGAGGATGGTTCCGGAGCGGCGGCGACGGCCGGAACGTTCCAGCAACCCCTCGCCGCCGCGGGGCCGCCGGACCCGGCTCCGCATTCAGCGCAATCGGCGAACGGAGATGGGCTCCCGTTCGCCGATGCTTCACTTCACCCGGCCGCTGGCGATCCGGTCCGGTCCCCCGCGCCCGCGCCAGTCGCGCCTTCGCCCGCCCTCGTCCCCCCGGCCGCCGCGCCGGGGAACGGCGTGCGGCAGGGATGGCGCGCCCGGCCGCGCATGGCCACCCACCCGGTGCTGGCGGCCGCACTGGGGGTGCTCCTGGGCGCGGGGGGCAGCTTCCTTCCGAATCGTCCCCAAACACCGTCGCCACCTGCCGCGGCACCGGCGCCGGCCGGGTTCGATCCGCGGCGCGTGGCCGTCCTCTACCTCGACGACTACAGCAAGGGCGGCGAGCTGGGGTACCTGGCCAACGGGCTCACCGAGTCGCTGATCCACGCGCTCAGCCAGGTGCAGGCACTGCAGGTGATCTCGCGCAACGGAGTGAAGCCGTACCGCGACCGGTCGGTGCGCTTCGACTCGATGGTGGCCGACCTGCGGGTGGGGAGCGTGGTGGAGGGAAGCGTGCAGCGCTCCGGCGACAGCGTGCGGGTGACGGTGCAGCTCGTGGACGCCAACACCCAGGCGCACCTGGAGAGCCGCTCGCTGGTGCACCCGATCACGGGCATCTTCGCGCTCGAAGACGCGCTCGCCGACTCGGTCTCCGGCTTCCTGCGGCGCCGGCTGGGGCGCGAGATCGAGCTGCGCCGCACGCGGGCGGAGACGCACAGCGACGTGGCGTGGCGAAACGTGATCGAGGCCGAGCAGGCCCGCGACGATGCCGCGCGCCTGCTGGCGTCGAGCGGTGCGCCCGACGCGGCCGAGGCGCTCCGGCGGTTCCGCGACGCCGACTCGCTCCTGGCTGTCGCGGAGCGCGCGGACCCCGCGTGGACGCGGCCGACGGTGCTGCGGGGGTGGACTGCGCTCCAGCGCGTCCCGCTGCTGCACGCGGGCGACCTGGGCGTGGTCCCCGCGCTGGCCTTCGCTGACCGGGCGCTCGCCCGCGAGCGCGGGAACCCGCTTGCGCTGGAGCTGCGCGGCACCGTCCTCTTCACCCAGGCCGTCAACGCGGTGGACAGCGCAGGGCAGGCTGCTCGGGTGGACGCCGCCGAGCGAGATCTCCGCGCGGCCGTGGCCGCGGAGCCCGGTCTGGCCAGCGCGTGGAACAAGCTCAGTCAGGTGCTGCGGTACCGCGGGCGCTCCGCCGAATCGGACGCGATGGCGCGGCGGGCGCTCCAGGAAGACGCCTACCTCGCCGAGGCAGGCGCCATCCTCTCGCGGCTCTATTTCGGCGCGCTCTACGCCGCCGACTACCGCGAGGCGCGCGCCCTCTGCGACCGCGGCGCGGAGCGGTTCCCGGGCGACTTCAGGTTCGTGGAGTGCCGCCTGACCCTGCTTCGCGCCGATCCGTCGCGCGCGCCGGACCCCGCCGCGGCGGCGCGGCTGCTGGCGGAGCTCGACCGGCTGGACCCGCCCGAGCGGGCGCGGCGGGCGGGGCGCGCGTACGCCCCGCTCTTCCGGCAGGCGGTGGCGGCGGCGGTGATGGCGCGGGCGGGGCAGACGGACAGCGCCCGGGCCATGCTGGCCCGGGCGCGTGCCGCGGCGAGCGGCGACGCCGAGCTGCGGCTGTCGCTCGCCTACGACGAGGCGTACGTCTACCTGCTCCTGGGGCGCCCCGACACCGCCCGCGCGCTGCTGGACTGGACCTTCACGCGGCGGCCGTCGCAGCGGGCGTTCGCGGCCCGCGATCCGCTCTTCAGGCGCGGCGCCGCGCGTGGGAAAGTAGGTCCGCGAGGGACACCTTCTGCACCCCTTGCTCACCCTTGATCAGCAGGTGGAGGTCGGAGCCGAGCGACAGCGTGTTCCAGTCCGAGTCGGGCGTGTGCGCCAGGGCGAACGGCGCCCCGACCTCCCCCGCCAGGCCAGTCAGCTCCTCGGGCACCGGGACCTTTCCATACCAGTACGTCGACAGCGTGTCGAGCACGAAGGCGGCGTCCCAGAGCGACTTCGAGGCGTAGTAGGGGAAAACGAACTTCTCGACGGAGGCCTCGCTCCAGAACACTGCGTCGTAGTCCTCCGCCAGGTCCTTCGTGACCCCGTCGGAGTCGATGATCACCGCGGTGGCCGTCGGGCGTTTCTCCACCTCATGGGTGTCGATCTCGAACAGCGCCCCTTCGGGCACCACGGTCCCGTCGCCCGGCACGATCGCCAGCTTTGGGCTCAGCGAGGTCGGGTCCGTCACCACCCCGTAGATCGGCTCTCCGCCGGGCTTGCGCATGCTCGACGCGGCGTCGGCGAGCTCCCGCAGCTGGTGCGCGTCCAGAATGGGAATCGCGGTCATTGTCCACCTCTCATGTGTGGGTCGGCGGAAATCCTGTCCGCCGGGCGGAGCCGGCATCCCCGGCCAGGATCGACACGGAAGGCTAGCCGCGCGCCCTCAATCCCGTTCCCGACCCCTCTCAACCATCCTCCTGCAGTGCCCGTCACGGCGTCCGGATCCACGGCCTCCCGCACTTTCGCCCCGCTCCCTCCCCCGCCATTTTCACGCGTTCCATCCACCGAGATGACGATGAACGAGGACGCGATGAGCGACCAGTCCCCCGCCGGCTTCCGCACCGAGAAGGACTCGCTCGGCGAGATGCAGGTCCCCGCCGGCGCGCTGTACGCCGCGCAGACCCAGCGCGCGGTCGAGAACTTCCCCATCAGCGGGATCCGCTTTCCGCGGCGGTTCATCCACGCCATGGGGACGATCAAGAAGGCCGCGGCGCAGGCGAACGCCGAGATGGGGCTGCTCGACGCGCCGCTCGCCGCGGCAATCGTCCGCGCCGCCGACGAGGTGATCGACGGCGAGCTCGACGGCCAGTTCGTGCTCGACGTCTACCAGACGGGGAGCGGCACCTCGACCAACATGAACACCAACGAGGTGATCGGCACCCGCGCCACGCAGCTCACGGGCGGGGGCGGGCGCGTGCACCCCAACGACCACGTCAACATGGGGCAGAGCTCGAACGACGTGATCCCCACCGCCATGCACGTCTCCGCGCGCGTGGCCGTGGAGCACGACCTGATCCCCGCGCTGGAGCGGCTGCGCGACGCGCTGCGGGCGAAGGCGGTGGAGTTCGACGACGTGGTGAAGAGCGGCCGCACCCACCTGATGGACGCCACCCCTGTGCGCCTGGGGCAGGAGTTCGGCGGCTACGCATCGCAGATCGAGCACGGCATCCGCCGGCTGCGCAACGCGTCGGAGGAGCTGGCGGAGCTCGCGCTCGGCGGCACGGCGGTGGGGACGGGGACCAACGCCGTCCCCGGCTTCCCGCGGAAGACGATCGAGAAGATCTCCGCGCTCACCGGGCTCGCCTTCCGCGAGGCGGAGGACCACTTCGAGGCGCAGGGCGCGAAGGACGCCTGCGTCTCCGCGTCGGGCGCGCTCAACACGCT
>DASYJZ010000586.1:0-4796 GCA_035995965.1 Longimicrobium sp.
CTGGCCGTGGGCGAGGTGCTGGCCTACTCGTCGATGGTGGACCTGGGGGTGGTGGGCGTCCTCCCCTGGCTGATCGCCGAGAGCGACGGCCGCGGCGACCGCGACGCCATCCGCGGCTACCTGGCGGGCGGGGTGGCGTTCGCGTCGGCGGCGGCGCTGGCCTACGTGGTGCTGGCCGGGGTCGCGCTCGCCGTGGCGCCGGGGGTGGCGAACCTCACCGAGGCGCAACGCGCGGGGGTCGCCGGGCCGCTCCTGCTGCTGGTGGCGGGGGTGGCGGTCTCCTTCCCGCTGCGCGCCTTCTACGCCGCGGTGATGGGGCTGCAGGACGTGACCTTCGCCGGGGCGCTCTCGGTGGCGCAGCTCGGGCTGAGCGTGGCGCTGACCGTGGGGCTGCTGCTGGCGGGGAAGGGGCTGTACGCGCTGGCGCTGGCGGCGGCGGTCCCCACCCTGCTGGCGGGGGTGGCGTGCCTGGTGCGGCTGGCGCTGGTCGCCCCGGACCTGCTGCGTGGCTGGCGCCTCCCCGCGCCCCCGGTGATGCGGGCGATCATGGCGCAGGGGCTCGGCTCGTGGACGGCGGGGCTGGGGTGGCGGATGGTGGCGGCGAGCGACAGCATCGTGATCCTGGCGGTGATGGGCCCCGCCGCGGCGGTGGTCTACGCGATGACCTTCAAGCTGGGCGCGGTGGCCATGCAGATGAGTTGGCAGCTCCCCGACGCGGGGCTGGTGGGGCTGGCGCAGCTCAAGGGCGAGGGCCGGCCCGAGCGCGTCCGCGAGGTCACCGTCTCCCTGCTGCGGCTGGTGCTGATCACCTCGGGCGGGGTGGCGTGCGCCATCCTGGCCTTCAACCCCGCCTTCGTCACCCTCTGGGTGGGTCCGGCGCGCTTCGGCGGGCTGGCGCTGAACGCCACGCTGGCCGGGGTGGTGATCGCGCACTCGCTGGCGCACGGGCTCTTCACCACCAGCGCCACGCTGGGCACGCGCGTGCAGGCGGGATGGGCGGCGCTGGCGCAGGGCGCGGTGAACCTGGCCGCGGCGCTCCTCTTCGGGCGGCTCTTCGGGCTCGCGGGGATCGCGCTGGCGGCAATCGTGAGCACCGCGCTGGTGGCCTACCCCGCGGGGGTGTGGATGGTGCGCAGGACCACCGGGGTGGACCAGGCGGCGCTCTGGCGGCGCGCGCTGGGCCCCTGGTCGGTGCGCGCCGCCGCGCTGCTGGCGCTCGGCGCCGCGGTGGGCGCGCTGGGCACGCGCGTGTCGCCGTGGCTGCCGCTCGCGCTCGCCCCCCCGCTCGCGGCGCTCTACCTGTGGGCGATGCGGCCGCTGTACGAGGGGATGCCCTTCCCGGCCCGGGTGCGGCCGTGGCTGGCGAAGCTCCGGCTGGTGGCGGAGTGAGGGGCGGCCGATGATCGACGCCCTCTTCGTCAACTCGGGGATCCTGGGGCAGCGGACCTTCGCCGCCTTCGTCGACCAGGCCTTCGCCGGGGAGCGCGACGGCATCCGGGCGGCGCAGGTGGTGCTCACCGACGCGCTCACCACCCGTGAGCGGGTGGTGCGGCGGCTCCTCTGCGCCCGGCTGTGGCCCGACGGCGCGGGCGGCGTGAAGAACCTCGACCTCTTCCGCTACCGCGCCGAGCTGCACGCCGGCCTCCTCGCCGCGCGGCGCATCCGCCGCCTGGAGGGGCAGGGGAAGCGCTTCGACGTGCTGCACTTCCACCGCCAGGCCACCGCGTACGCCAGCCTGGCGCGGATGCGCCGCACCCCGGCCATCGTCTCCATCGACTGCACCCACCGCTACCTGGTGGAGATGGCCGCGAGCCGCGCCGAGGCGCGCAGCTACCTCCCCAACCTGCGGCGCGACGGCGAGATCTTCAGGGCGGCCCGGCTGATCGTCTCCACCTCGGCGTGGGCCGCCGACTCGCTGCGGGCCGAGTACCCCGACTGCGCCACCGAGATCGCGGTGATGCCCAACCCCGTGCTGCTGGAGCACTTCGACCCCGCCTGGGCGGAGGAGCGGCGCGCGCGCGCGACCGCCCCCGGCTACCGGCCGCGCGTGCTGTTCATGGGGGGCGACTTCCTGCGCAAGGGCGGCGCCGACCTGGTGGCCGCCTGGCGCCAGGGGGGCTTCGGCGAGCGGGCGCGGCTGGACCTGGTGACCCACCTCCCGGTGGAGGGCGCGGCCGACGCGCCGGGGGTCCACGTCCACAACGACGTCACCGCCCATTCCGCCGCCTGGCGGGAGCTCTGGCGCGCCGCCGACGTCTTCGTGCTCCCCACGCGCGACGAGGCTTTCGGCACGGTGTTCCAGGAGGCCGCCGCGGCCGGGATCCCGGCCGTGGGCACCCGGATCACCGCGATCCCCGAGGTGGTGCTGCACGGCGACACCGGGCTGCTGGTGGCGCCGGGCGACCGTGGGGCCCTGGCCGCCGCCCTCGACCGGCTGGTCGCCTCGGCCGGGCTGCGGCTGGAGATGGGGGCGCGCGCCCGCCTGCACATCGAGCGCACCGCCGACCCGGCCTCCTACCGCGCGCAGCTGGCGGACGCCCTCCACCGGCTGGCGGGGAGGTAGCCGTGTGCGGAATCGCCGGGATCCTGACCCGCGCCCCGGGCGGCGCCGGCGCGCGCGGGGAGGCGCGGCTGGGCGCGGCGATGGACCGGCTCCGGCACCGCGGCCCCGACGACGCGGGGCGCTGCGCCGCGGGCGGGGTGCTGCTCGGCCACCGGCGGCTGTCGATCCTGGACCTGAGCTCCGCCGGCCACCAGCCGATGGCCTCGGCCGACGGGCGGCTGACCATCACCTTCAACGGCGAGATCTACAACTACCTGGAGCTGCGCGTCGAGCTGGCGGAGCGGGGCCGCCGCTTCCACACCGGCACCGACACCGAGGTGCTGCTCGCCGCGTACCAGGAATGGGGACCCGCCTGCCTGCACCGGCTGCGCGGGATGTTCGCCTTCGGGCTGTGGGACCACGCGGCGGGCCGCCTGTTCCTGGCGCGCGACCGGCTGGGCGAGAAGCCCCTGTACTGGTGGCGCGACGGCGCGCGCATCGCCTTCGCCTCCGAGATCCGGGCGCTGCTGGAGCTGGTGCCCACCCGCCCCGCGCTCCTCCCCGACGCCGTCGACCAGTTCCTGCACTACCAGTACGTGATCGAGCCGGGGACGCTGCTCGAGGGGGTGCGCAAGCTGCCGGCGGGCCACGTCCTGGACGTTGGAGGCGAGCGCTGGGACGCCGAGCCGGAGCCGTGGTGGGAGATCGAGCGCGTGCCGCCGCTGCAGGGCGACCCGGTGGCGCTGCTGAAGGAGGCGGTGGAGCGGGCGGTGGAGCTCACCCTGCGCTCCGACGCGCCGGTGGGGGTGGCGCTGAGCGGCGGGCTCGACTCGGGGGTGATCGCCGCCATCGCCGCCCGCAAACGCGCGAACCTGGCGGCGTTCACCGTGGGCTACCCCGGGAGCCGCGACTTCGACGAGCGCGCACAGGCGCGGGCGCTGGCGGGGCTGCTGGGGATCCCCTGGCACGGCGCCGAGCTCTCCACCGGCGACTTCGCCGCCTTCTTCCCCACCCTGGTCGCCAGCCAGGACGAGCCCGTGGCCGACGTGGCGGCGTACGGCCACTACGCGGTGGCGAGGCTGGCGGCCGAGCACGGGGTGAAGGTGCTGCTGACCGGGATCGGCGGCGACGAGCTCTTCTTCGGCTACGGATGGGTGCGCGAGGCGCTGCGGCTCTCGCGCCTCAAGCTCGCCGCCGGCGAGCGGGGCGCGTTCGGCCGCCTCGCGGCGGCGGCGATGCGCGGCGTGGTGCGGGGGCCGCTCTTCCACGTGGTCGCCAACCGCAGGCTCCCCGCCGGGTGGCGCTCGGCGGTGGACCATTTCCTCGACCCCGGCAAGCTCGACCTGGCGCACCCCGACGAGTGGGTGTTCTACCAGCTCGACTACCACTGGAAGCCCGCCGAGCGCTTCTCGGCGCAGGTCTACTCCGACGCCTTCCAGCGGCGGCGCACGCCGCGCGGCGCGTACGCGTTCATGCGCGGGCTGGGCGCGGCGGCCGAGCCGCAGGTGGCGATCACCCGGCTGCTGTTCGACTCCTGGCTGGTCTCCAACTGCCTGGCGCTGGGCGACCGGGTGAGCATGGCCTCGTCGGTCGAGGCGCGCATCCCCCTGCTCGACGCGCGGCTGGTGGAGACCGTGGTCGGCCTCTGGCGCGGAGGGCGTACCGACGACGCGGCGGGGCACAAGCTCTGGCTGGGCGCCGTGGCGCGCGACTGGCTCCCGGCGGAGGTGCTGGAGCGGCCCAAGCGCGGCTTCATCACCCCGACCGCGGAGTGGATCGCCGCGGTCGACGCGCGCTACCGGCCGCAACTGCTGGACGGGGTGCTGGTGCAGACGGGGGTGCTGGACGGCGATCGCCTGCGGCGGTGGCTCTCCCGCGCGCCCGCGGGGCTGCACCGCGACTTCTTCCAGTACAAGCTCACGGTGCTCGAGCTGTGGTGCCGCGTGGTCCTCCACGGCGACGACCCCGCCTCGCTGTGAGCGCGCGCGACCGAGTACATTGCGAGGCCGAACCATCCCTGACCAGCGTGGAGAGCGGTTGACCAAGCCGACTGAGGCGCGGACGGACGAGCGTCCGGAGGTGGCGAACAGCCACGCGTACCGCCGCCCGACGGCGCTGGAGGGGCTCGGCGCCCGGCTGGGAGGCGCGCTCCCCGACGGGGGGGTGCGCCGCTGGCTGCGCGCCGCCTACCGCGCGGCTGTGCGCCTGCGCACCGGCGGCAGCGTCACCGCGCGCCTCCCCGCCGGCGAGGCGG
>DASYJZ010000587.1:0-3037 GCA_035995965.1 Longimicrobium sp.
CGACCGCGCGCGGCGCCCCGGCCCTGGCGGCGGCGCACCTCGCGGGGGGCCGCGCGCCCCGCGCGAGGGCGGCGGCGGCTTCCGCGGGCCGCCCCGCGGTGGCGGCTTCGGCGGCGCCGCGCCGCGTGGAGGCAGCGGGCCGCGCCCGGGCCCCGGCGGCGGCGGCACCCGGCGCCCCCCCGTGCGCCGTCCCCCGCGCGACGATTGAATCAGACGATCTCACGCAGAGGAACCAGAGGGACCAGAGGACCGCACGGTTTCCTCTGGCCCCTCTGGTTCCTCCGTATGATATGATACCGAATCCGCTTGAACACTTCCGTTGTGAACTCACGAACCCCAAACGCGAAGGGCGCCCCGGCAGGAGCGCCCTTCGCGTCGGTCACCGCACCCGGAGCAGACGTCAGGGCGGGCAGCAGCGCCCCGCCGTAACGGTGGGGCAGACGGAGTCGTCGCTCCAGCCGCACGCGCCGCCGGTGGTCATCAATCCCTCGGGGCGCGCGGCCGTGTCGAACGAGTCGACCACCAGCTCCTCTACGTTCAGCGTCAGCCTGGACATCGGTTCATCTCCGGGTTCGGGTGGCGGAGCCGGGGCGGGTGGCGTTCCAGCCGCTCACCGGCTCGCACGCGAACGATGCCGCGCTTCCCCCCGTTCCGCCGCTACCCTGGGACGAGTCGTCGTGGACGGGACTCGAAGCGCGTGCCCCGGGTCCGAGCGCACGATCATCACCCCGCCCAGCGTGAGCGCAGCGCCCAGCAGCGCCCACTGCGACGGCTGCTCGTGCAGCAGCACGGCGGCGGCCACCATCGCCACCACCGGGCTCAGGTTGCTGAAGATGGCCGTGCGCGTGTTGCCGATACGCTCCACGCCGCGGTACCAGATCAGGTACGCCAGGCCGATCGCGAACAGCGCCGAGAAGACGACCGACGCCCAGTCCACCGCCTTCACCCGCCCCCAGTCCTGCCGCAGCAGCGACGGAGTGCCGATCAGCACCAGCCCGACGGCGCCCACCCACATCGTCCACGCCGTGGTGCGGATGGCGCCGTACTTCTGCACCACCGGCCGCGCGCTCACGGTGTAGGCCGCCCACGCCGCCGCGGCGCAGATCAGGATCAGGTCGCCCGCGACCTCGCGCGGGCTCCCCACCGCGATCCCCGTCCCGGTGATCAGCCCCACGCCGCCGATGGCGACCGCCGCGCCCGCCCAGGTGCGCCACCCCGGGCGCTCGTGCCCCGTGAGCGCCGAGAGCAGCGCCGTCATCACCGGGCTCACTGCCAGGATCAGGCTCGCCGAGCCCGCCGGGGTGCGCGCGAGGCCCAGCACGAAGGCGCCCTGGTACACCACGTTCCCCAGCACGCCCAGCCCGACCAGCTTCAGCAGGTCGCCCCGCTCGGGCAGGCCCAGCTCCCCCTGGGCGCGCAGCACCAGGAAGACGAACCCCGACGCGATGCAGAAGCGGATTGCGTTGAACGCCAGCGGATCGAACTGCGCCAGCGCGTGCTTCACCACGGCGTAGTTCACGCCCCACACCAGCACCATGAACGAGAGCGCCGTCTCGGTCCATCCCCACCCGGGCACCGGCCCGCCCGCTTCGGCCTGGATCGCGCTCGCGTCGATCTCTCCGCGCGTCATTCCCCACCCCTGCCACAATGAAAGCGCGCGGGGAAGAGCGCCTCGGCTCCTCCCCGCCATTTCGTCGGACGTGTTACCCACGGAGCCCGAGATATGGTCCGTGGACGATCGCGCTACCGTGATCCTCCCTCCGACGTGCGCGCCTCCGTCGCCGCCGCTGCCGCCTCGGCGTAGCGCAGCACGAGCCGCGCGAAGGGAAGCGGATTGCCCTCCACCTGGGCGGCGTGCAGCGCCGCGAAGTAGGGCGGACGGTCGTCGTTGCGGATGGTCACCCACGGCAGCCCGCCGCCGAGCAGCGCCACGTTCATGAGCAGGCGCGCCAGGCGGCCGTTCCCGTCCGGGTACGGGTGGACGGTGACGAACTCCAGGTGCGCCAGGATCGCGCGGGCGAGCGGATGCCCGGTGACGCCGTTCACCAGCTCCTCGTACCGCCGCATCAGCCGCGGGAGCTTCTCCGGCCCCGGCGGCACGTACACGTGGCCGCGCAGGTAGGCGGGTTCCGTCCGCCACCCCCGCAGGAGCTCGGCCGAGACGATCCCCGCGTCGACCGACGGCGAGAACAGGTCGATGTACAGCCCCTGAACCAGGGCGTCGGTGATCTCCACGTCGCCCTCGGCGTCTCGCACCGTGGCGAGGGTGGTCTCGAACGCCTTCGAGTAGCCCGCCACCGCCATCCGCGACCGCACCTCCTCCGGGTCGTGCCCGCCGACCATCATCCCGCTGATCACGGCCGAGACCTCCTCCGGGCGGATGCGGTAGCCCTCGATCGTGGTCGAGTGGTACGCGTCGTACGCCTTGGCCTCGCGCGCCTGCGCCAGCAGCGCCTCGCGCCCGAAGCGCGGCAGCCTGGACTCCGCCTCGCCGACCGCCTCCTCGATCTCGCGGCGGAACCGCGCAAAGGTCGCGGCCTGCCGGTCCAGCCACGGCTGGTGGGTGGTCGCGAGTCCGACTACGTGCGTCGGCACCGTGAAGCTCGGCCCGCGCTCCGTGTGCCCCCGGCCGACTCGATGCCGGTAGCCGCCGACCAGCACCTCGTCGATCTGCTCCGCCAGCCGCTCGTTCCCCACCTCGCGCGCGATGCCGCCGAGCCGCTTGAGCACCACCGGACGAGGGCGCCGCGCGTAGGCCTCCTCCAGCTTCGGGCGCGAGACGACGAGGCTCTTGAGCCAGAGCGCCACTGCCTCCGGGTCGTCGCGCAGGTATTCGAGCGGGAGCCCGAGCAGCGTCGCCGCGGGATCCTCGACCTGGATCGGCACGCCGGAGGGCCGCCGCTCGACGGTGAGCTCGGGATCGACCTCCCCGGGCCGGAGCACGATGCCGTAGCCCGGCACCAGCTCGATCGTGCGGCTGCTCGCGTTCGACGCCTGCCGTACCGAGAGCGTCGGTGGGGGCGTCGTCTCCTCCAGG
>DASYJZ010000588.1:0-11274 GCA_035995965.1 Longimicrobium sp.
GCCGGAGCGCGGCCTCATCAGCATTGGTTGGAGCGCCCAGGGTCAGCTGCTCCCGGAAGGCCAGCGCCATTTGTCTACGCAGCCGCAACACCTTCTGCTGGTCGAGGGCGTCTGCGTCCGTGCGCAGGACGAGCGCATCGCGCAGTTCCTCCTCCGGTGCCCTCTGCATCCCCACGAGCACACGACAGCATGCGTCGGCACCGCCAGCCCAAGCGTCGACAAGCCTGTCCACGTGCTTCCAGCCGCGCAGATTGAAATACCCCACGCAGAAGTCCGCCCGCGTGCTGAGCGGAAGTGTTTGCGCCAGGAAGTCAGTCAGCCGTAGCTGGATATTGTCGAAAATCCGCGGCATCTAGACCGAATGGTTCGTGAATCGTCGGGGATCGGAACGTCGAGTCGTTGCCACAGCATCCAGGTGCTGGATAGATGCGTGTGGTCGACACGAGTGGCTGCTGCGAAACGATAAGTCGCGGGGGCGTTTAACTCACCAGCAGATAAAACTTACCGGTTGGGAGCCCGATGCGCGAGTTGCCCGGTACTCCAGTGACTGCAGGTTTCTGGTTGACGTGGCGGGGCGGCGCCTCCACCTCCACTCACCGTCGCCGCGCCGGAATCCGCGGGAGGTCGCGGGGAGCACGTCGGCGCCGACGCGGCGAAGTAAGGTAAGCAATCCCGTCGAAGTCGCGGAGGAACTACCTCGGACGGCGGTGTGCCGCGGGTGAAGAGAGCGCCGGCCGGAGTGTATGTCGCCGCAATCTATCCACGACGTGAACGATACTCATTCATGCTGAGCATGATCGCCATCAGGAGGAGCCGCTGCCTCGCCGAGCACGTCGGCCGCCACCGAGCGCAGCAGGGAGTCGCGGTCGTCGTTCAGCGCCACGCGGGCAGCGCGGAAGCGGAGGCCCGAGCGCTGGCAGGCCAGGTCGCACACGCGCAGGATGCGCGCGACGGACGCGTCGTCCAGCGCGATGCGGCTGCTCGTGAGCGGCGGGGCCTCGGTGGCGCCGGCGCTGTGGGCGTCGAGCAGCGCCTCGGTGCGGCTCAGGGTGGCGGCGCGCACGTACAGCTCGATGGCCATGTCGGCCACGCGCGCCACCACGAACTGGCGCTCCACGATGTCCTTGCCGTAGCGGCGGATCACCCGCTCCACGGCGGTGCGCAGGTCGCGCGTGTGGTCGGCCAGGTAGTCGAAGTGCCGCCGCAGCGCCGGGTGCACGTCGCCCTCGATCTCCGGCTCGCCCCCGCCCACGGCCAGCCGCACCCGGTCGCCCGCGAACTCGCCCAGCAGCCCCAGCCCCTTGATGGGGTGCCGCAGCGCTTGGCCGATGCGGCGCAGGTACTCGCCCGGGCCCTGTATCCCCGACAGCCCCACGAACAGGCGCAGCACCTCGTTGGTGCCCTCGAAGATGCGGGTGATGCGCGCGTCGCGGTACATCCGCTCGTACGGATACCCCTTCACGTACCCGCGCCCGCCGGCGACCTGCACCAGCTCGTCGACCGCGCGGTCCAGCGCGTCGCTGTTCCACACCTTGGCGGCGGCGCTCTCCAGCGCGTAGTCCACGTCGCCCCGGTCGGCCAGCCCGGTGGTGAAGTAGGCCACGCTCTCGGCGGTGTACGCGTCGGCCGCCATGGCCGCCAGCTTCCCCTGCGTCAGCTCGAACCCGGCGATCGGCCGGCCGAACTGCACGCGCTCCCGGGCGAAGTCGGTCGCCATGCGCAGGCAGTGGCGCACGCCCCCCGCCGCGCCCGCGGAGAGCCCCTGCCTCCCCGAGTTCAGGATGCGCATCGCCAGCTTGAAGCCCTCGCCCACCTCGCCCAGCACGTTCTCCGGGGGCACGCGCACGTCGCGGAAGTGCAGCTCGGTCTGGTTGCTGCCGCGCGCGCCCATCTTCCGCAGCGGCTCGCCGCGCGAGAAGCCGGGCATCTCCGGGCGCACGATGAAGGCGGTCACCCGGTCCACCGTCTTCCCCTCGCGCAGCACCGGCGTCTGCGCGAAGGTGACGATCACCTCGCTGAACGAGCCGTTGCCGATCCAGATCTTGTCGCCGTTCAGCACCCACGCGCCGTCGTCGCCGAGCACCGCGCGGCTCTCGATCCCCTGCGCGTCGCTCCCCGCCCCCGGCTCGGTGAGCGCGAACGAGGCGAACCACTCCCCGGTGGCGGCCTTCGGGAGATAGAGGCGTTTCTGCGCCTCGGTGCCCGCCAGCAGGATCCCCTTGATGCCGATGGAGAGGTGGACGCCCAGGATGATGCCGAGCCCCACGTCGTACGCGGTGACCGCCTCGAACACGCGGCAGTAGGCGCTCTGGGAGAGCCCCATCCCCCCGTACGCGGCGGGGATGGAGATGCTGAAGAGCCCCATGCGGCAGAGGTCGTCGATCACCTTCGGCGGCACCTGCTCGTGCTCGTCGACCCAGGCGCGGTCCACCTCGCGCTCCAGGTACGCCATCAGCTCCGCCAGGAACGCCGACACCCGTGCGTCCTCGTCGGCCGAGATGCGCGGGTAGGGGAAGAGGATCGAGGTGTCGACGGTCCCCTCGAAGAGCCCCCGGGTGAGCGATCTCGCGCCGTCCGCCATGGTCGTCCCGCCGGTCGAGGTGAAGTTGCGGTCGAACCTTAACCCGCGCCGCCGCCCCCGCGCCACCTGACCCTGCGCGCGGGCTTGCGTCGGGGCCGTCGGCCGCCGTGATTGCAGGCGACAAGCATGGACCGAACGAAGAGGAGGATGATGCAGACGGGCTATCCCGCGGCACGGGCGGTGGCGGCCACCGTGGCGGAGCACCTCGCGTCGCACCTGGCGGCGGCGCGGGCGCGCGGCTTCGCCGACGTGGCGCCGCAGCCGGACGAGGAGACCATCGCCGCGCTGGTGGACCTGGCGTTCTGGGCCAGCCTGCAGCGCGAGGAGGGGCGCGCGCCGCAGATCTCGCTCGCCTTCGTCCCGCCCGAGACCGGGGCGCACGCGATGGTGTTCGAGCACGCCCTGGCGGCGGACCCGCGCGGGCTGGCGCGGGTGGCGCCGGCGGTGGAGCGGCCGGGGATCCATCTGGGCGCGTGGCCGGACGACGAAGGGGCGTTGCGCGTGTGGGGGACCACGCGCTCCGTCCCCCTGCTGGCGTTCGTGATCGAGGTGGTGGAGCCCGGGCTGCTGGTGCTCAAGCAGCGGCGCGGCGACGAGCACGACAAGTTCGGCACCATCGCGGTGCTCGCGGGCGACCACGTGCAGGTGGTGGACGAGGCAGGCGCCAGCCTCCCGGACTGCCCGGACCTGCTCACCCGGCTGCTGGGCTTCGAGGTCCCGGACCCGGTGGACGGCGCCGTGAACGTGCTGATCCAGCTCGCGGTCTCCATGCGGGCGCACCGTCGCGGCGGCTCGCTGCTGGTGGTGCCGGCCGACGCACACGGCTGGCGGGAGTCCGCGGCGCACCCCATCCCCTACCTGGTCCGTCCGTTCTCCGGGCTGGCGGAGCTGCTGGCCGCGGACGCGGACGAGCAGCAGCGGCCGGCCTGGCGCGAGTCGCTGCAGCGCGCGGTCGAGGCCGTGGCGGGGCTCACCGCGGTGGACGGCGCCACGGTGATGAACGCGCGCCACGAGGTGCTGGCGTTCGGCGTGAAGCTGGCGCGCAGGCGCGGAAGCGAGCGGGTGGAGCGCGTCACCCTCACCGCGCCGGTGGTGGGGGACACGCCCTCGGTGGTCGACCCGTCGCAGCTCGGCGGCACGCGCCACCTCTCCGCCGCACAGTTCGTCCACGACCAGCGCGACGCACTGGCGATGGTGGCGTCGCAGGACGGCCGCTTCACCGTCTTCGCCTGGTCGCCGTGCGAGCAGATGGTGCACGCCCACCGCGTGGAGACGCTGCTGATGTGACGAAGGTGCGGGGGATTCCGGCGCGGCACCGAGGCCGCGGCGCCCTCTCCCTGCGCCTGAGAGCTCCGCCGCTGATTCCGGTGACTCCGTGTGAGTCAGGCCAGTCCCATCCGGGACCGCGCAGGGCTCAGGGCGCGGCCCGTTGCGGCTCGGGGAAGACGTAGGTCAGCTCGCGCTCCTCGCCGCCGCGGCGTACCAGGAGCACGTACTCGGTGCCGGCCCGGCGCACAGGGAAGAGCGGGGGCTGGCGAGTGTCGCGCCCGTTCACCGACACGATGGTGTCTCCCACCACCAGCCCGGCGCGGGCCGCGTTGCTCCCGGGCACCACCACCGTCACGTACGGGTGGCCGAAGGTGGGGGAGTGGTCGGGACCCGGGCGAGTCGACATCCCCCAGGCGAAGCCGAAGGTGCGCGCGACGCTGCCGTTGGCCGGGTTTCCGTTGGCGATGGCCGTGTGGTGCAGCACCCCGCCGGGGCGCGGCGGCTCGCCGCCCTGCGCCGCGGCGCGGCCCGCGTGCAGCGCCAGCGCCGCCGCGAGCGCGAGGATGAGGTTTCCCGCCTTCAATGTCTCCCCCGTGAGCTCGAGGTGAAGGTGGCCGCCGCGCCGCGCCCCGGCCCGGCGGGCGCCTGCGCCAGCGCCGCCGCCTGCCGCACGTAGGCGCGGATGGTGTCCATCGGCGGCGTGCCGCGGAAGAGCACGCCGTTCACCATCCAGGTGGGCGTGCTGTGCAGCTTCAGCGCGCGGGCGTCCATGGTGTCGCGCTGCAGCGCCGCCACCGGGGCGGTCTCGGCCATGCAGGCGTCGAACGCGGGCTGGTCGGGCACGCCCGCCACCGCGGCGAAGCGGCTCCACGGCGCGGTGCCGATGGAGGCCTGCGCCTGGAAGAGCGCGTCGTGGAACTGGTCGAAGCGGTCCTGCCGCGCTGCGCACTCGCTGGCCTGCGCGGCCGCGACGGCGTACTGGTGGATCGGCAGCGGCGCGTGGCGGCGCACCACGGCCACCTGGTCGGGGAACTCCAGCCGGATCGCGTCGAGGTACCCCGCCAGCATGCGGCACGCCGGGCACTGGAAGTCGGAGAAGACCACGATGTCGACCGGCGCTCCCGCGGGGCCGCTCCGGTGCCCCTGCGCGGCGTAGCGGCGCCAGTCGGCCACCCGCTCGGTGCCGTGCGGCCGCTGCCCGCCGCGGGAGGCGGGGAAGAGGTCCTGGCGCACCACCAGCGCGGTGACCGTCACCGCGCAGACGATCAGCACCACGTTGGCGGCCGCGGAGAGCCAGCTCGGTGTCCGCATCGAGGATCTTCCTGCCGTGGGGATGGAGAAGGGGATGGAGAACGCCCGCCGCGGTGCGCTGTCCACCGCCGGACGAAGCAGCGTCAGGGGATCAGTAGCACTCTACGCTGGTCACGTAGCAGCTCCCGTCGGGGAACTCGTAGTAGTAGACGATGCCCCACTCCCAGTTGCCACCGGTCCACGTCTCGCAGGTGTTCCAGCCGTAGCTGTACACTTCCGAGTAGCAGTCCATGGTGCCGGCGGCGGCCCGGGGGGACGCGTCGGCGCGAAGGTGAAAGGCGCCCAGCATGGTGATCAGGGCGAGCACGACACGAAGCCTGGAGAAGTTGCGCATGGGACCATCCTCCGTGAATCGGGTGGGAAGGTACCGCGGGAATCCACATGGACAGCGCATGTGGAAAGCCGACGATAAACGTTGACCGGCGCGAAAGTCAAGCATATTATGTCTTGATATGTATTTACAGCCGGTCCCCAAAGGACCGCTCCGGCCCTCCCGGGTCCGCCGGGACCCGATCCGCCCCCTCTACGCTGCGCCCATGCGACCCTGGCAGGCGATGAGCACCGGCGATGCCGCGCCTTTCCGCCGTGCGCGGCGGGTCGCGGCGCTGCTGGCGCTCGGCGCGGCCGCGCTCGGTGGACGGGTGGGGGCGCAGGCCGGCGCGGGGGTGGCCGGCCGGGTGCTGGACCGCGCCGAGGGCTCGGCCATCGCCGCCGCCACGGTGCGGATCACGGCGGAGGACACGCACGCCTCCGCCTCCGTCGTCACCGACTCCGCCGGGCGCTACTCGCTGGCGCTCCCGGCGGGCGCGGGGCCGTTCACGCTGCGCGCCGAGCGCGTGGGCTACGTGGCGCTCACCGTCACCGTGGCGGCCCAGGCGGCGCGCGCCGGCCTCTGGCGCGACCTGCGGCTCGCCTCCCAGGCGATCCGGCTGCACGGGGTCACGGCCACGGAGACGCGGCCCGAGCGGCGCAAGCCCGCGCGCCGCACCCCGGGCGGCACCGAGGCGACCTCCGTCACCTGGTCGCGCACGGCCACCCCCATCGACCCCGGCGACCTGGCCCGGCTCGCCGCGCTCACCCCCGGCGTGCAGGCCACCGACGACGGGGGCCTTTCCGTCTTCGCGCAGGACCCCTCGCAGACCCGCACCACCCTCGACGGCGCCAGCTTCGGCTCCACCAGCCTCCCCCAGGAGGCGCTCGCCGGCGTGACCGTCGTCACCAGCGCCTACGACGTCTCGCGCGGCCAGTACTCGGGCGGCGCGGTCGAGGCGACCACGCTCAGCGGCACGAACCTCTTCGGCGGGGCGGTGAGGACGCGGTTCAGCGACCCGCAGCTGCAGTGGCGGCCGGTCCCGAGCGCCACCCGCTGGCCCGAGTCGACCGTCGGCCAGTTCGAAGGGGGGATGGGGGGCGCGCTGGTCGCGAACCGGCTGTTCTGGTACGCGGCGCTCGGCGCCTCGCGGCGGACGACCCCGCTGGTCGCCCTGGACAACGCCGCCCCCGCCGTGCTGGCGGGGATGGGGGTAGAGCCGGACTCCGCCGCCGCGCTGCAGTCGGTGCTGCGCGCGCGGGGGATCGGCCCGGCGGGTGCGCTGGCGGGGGACGGGCGGAAGGACGCCGCGTCGGGGCTGCTGCGGCTGGACTACGACCTGGCGGACCGCCACTCGCTGATGCTGCGGCTGGACGGCCACCGCGGTACGCTCACCGGGCTGGGCATCGACCCGCTCTCCACCCTGGCAAGCGCCGGCGACGCGCGCGACCAGGACGGAGGCGTGATGGCGCAGCTCAGTTCGCGCGCCGGCGCCGCGGAGAACCGGCTGCGCGCCTACTCCACGCGGGAGCGGCAGCGCGTGGCGCCCGACTGGGCGGGTGCCGCCGGCCAGGTGCGCATCGCCTCCACCCTCGACGGCGGGGGCGGCAGCTCCGTCCTCCGCTTCGGCGGCGGCCGGCTGCGGTCGCGCTCGGCCTCGGCGCTGCTGGAGCTCTCGGACGAGCTCACCGCGCCGGTGGGGAAGGGGCACGAGCTCAGGAGCGGCTTCACCCTCTCCGCCGAGCGGGCGTCGCAGTCGGGCGCGGCGAACGGGCTGGGCACCTTCGCCTTCGCCAGCCTGGACGACCTGCGAGCCGGCCGGGCGTCGTCGTTCACCCGCACGCTGGGCGCGAGCGGGGGCGAGGCCGTCACGCGCTACGGTGCGCTCTACCTGGGCGACGCGTGGACGGTCGGGCGCCTCGCGCTGACGTACGGCGCGCGCCTGGAGGGCCGCTCATACCCGCGGACGGGCGACGCCGCGGCGGCGGAGGTCTTTGGGCTGCGCCCCGGGCGGGTGCCGGGCGAGTGGGGGGTGAGCCCGCGGCTGGGTTGGACCTACGACGGCGGCCGCTGGTTCCTCCGCGGCGGCGTGGGCGAGTTCCGCGGGACGGTGCCGGTGCAGACGCTCGCGCCGCTGCTGGGGCAGACGGGGAGCGGCGGCCCGCTGGAGCTGGCGTGCGTGGGTCCGGCGGCGCCGGTACCCGACTGGGAGTTGTACGCGCGCGATCCCGACGCGGTCCCCGCCGCCTGCGCGGGCGGGGCGCCGGGGTTCGTCAGCCGCTCCCGCCAGCTCACCCTCTTCGCCGCGGACTTTGCCGCGCCGCGCACGTGGCACGCGTCGCTCGGAGGCGTCGCCCGCCCCTCCAGCCGGCTGCGGGTGCAGCTCGACGCCTCGCTCACGCGCGGGGTGAGCCAGCCGGCGGCGGTGGACCTGAACCTCGTCGGCACGCCCGCCTTCGCGCTCGGGGACGAGGGCGGGCGCCCGGTGTACGCGCCGGCCGGGGCCATCGACCCGCGCTCGGGCGGCGCGGCGCCCGGGGCGGCGCGTCCGTCCGCGCAGTGGGGCGCGGTGCGCGAGGTCCTGGCGAGCGGGGGCTCCAGCGTGGCGCAGGCCACCGCCGTGGTCGACTTCTACTACCCGCGCATCGGCGCCCTGCTCTCCGCGTCGTACACCTGGACGCGCGCCACCGACCAGGTGGGGAGCCTCTCCGTCCCCGGCGCCTCGTACGCCGTGGCGGCGGACGCGCCGGGGCTGCTGCGCGCGGCGGCGGACCGGGAGCGACGCCACGACCTGCTGCTGCGGATGATGCTGGGGCCGCGGCCGTGGGTCCGCATCGGCGTGCTGGGGCGGCTGGTGTCGGGGGTGCCGTTCACGCCGGTGGTGGACGGCGACGTGAACGGCGACGGCGCGGCGAACGACCGCGCCTTCGTGTTCCCCTCGACCGCGCGCGACACGGTGCTCGCGGCGGGGATGGCGCGGCTGCTGGCGGGGCTTCCCGCGGAGGTGCGCGCGTGCCTGGAGCGGCAGGCGGGGCGGGTGGCCGCGCGCAACAGCTGCCGCACCGGGTGGAGCGCGTCGCTGGACCTGCGCGCGGAGCTGCAGCCCTGGCGCAGGGCGCTGGAGCACCGGCTGCTCCTGTCGGTGAGCACCGTGAACGGGCTGACGCTGCTCGACCGCGCGCTGCACGGCGGCGGCGGGCTGCGCGGCTGGGGACAGCCGGCGGGTGCGGATCCCGTGCTCCTGCGGGTGCGCGGCTTCGACGCCGCGGCGCGCGCGTATCGTTACGGGGTGAACCCCGCGTTCGGCGCGCGCGACGCGGCGCGGGTGCCGTTCCTGCGGCCGTTCTCGCTAGTGGTGGAGGCGCGCGTGACGGTGGGGGCGGACCCCACCGACCAGCCGCTGCAGAGCCTGCTGAACGAGACGATGGGCCCCGGGCGCACGGCCGACGAGCTGCGCTTCGAGCTGGCGCGGCGCGTCCCCAACCTCCCCGCCCAGGTGGCCTCGGCGGACTCGGCGGCGGGGCTGGGGCTCACCGCGGACCAACGGGCGGCGCTGCTGCGGCAGGCGCAGGCGCTCGGGGCCCGCCTCGCGCCGCTGACGGACTCGCTGGCGGAGTCGGTGAGCCGGATGGAGCGGAGCGGGAAGAGCTCCGGCGCGGCATGGAAGGAGGTCGGCGGCCTCACCGGGCGGCTGCAGGCCACCCTCGGCGACGAGCTGCGCGCCATTCGCGCGCTGCTGACGGAGGCGCAGTGGGCGCGGCTCCCCGCGGCGATCCGGCTCCCGGCGCGGCAGTTCGTACCGCCGCGCCAGCTCGGGCGGGATCGCAATCCTCCGGCACCGTAGCGGCACTCTCACGCAGAGGGCGGAGCCGCGGAGGAGGCGCGGCGGTCGCTACGCGGGGTCTGAAGGAACGAAGCTCCGGGAGACTTGTGATGTCAGAAAAATGTGCTATATTTCTGACAACTCGAATGGACGGATGCCAGATGCTCAGTATCGCCAGCAAGATTCTCGACCGGGTGCGCAGGAAGGGGCGCGGATCCGTGTGGTCGCCTACCGATTTCCTCGACCTGGGGCCGCGTGACTCGGTCGACCAGTCGCTCTCGCGGCTCGTGCGGCGGGGACAGCTGCGGCGGATCGCGCGCGGGGTGTACGCCTACCCCGTGCTGAGCGCGCGGCTGGGGGCGCTCACGCCCTCGCCCGACGACGTCGCGGCGGCGCTGGCGAAGGCGAAAGGGGGGCGGATCCAGGTCTCGGGGGCGCGGGCGGCCAACGAGCTCGGGCTCTCTACGCAGGTTCCCGCTCAGGCGGTCTATCTCACCGATGGCCCTTCCAGGACGGTGAAGGTGGGGCGGCAGGTGATCCGGCTCAAGCACGTGGCGTCCAACCGGATGGCGGGGGCGGGGACGAAGGCCGGGATGGTCATCCAGGCCCTGCGCTACCTGGGCCGCGGAATGGACCCGGGTGTGCTGCGCCGGCTGGCGCCGCAGCTCTCGCCGGCCGACCGGCGGACGCTGTGGAACAGCGCGTCGGCCGCGCCCGGGTGGGTGCAGCCGGCGCTCCGGCAGCTCGCCCAGGCCTGACCGTGGACGGCGTCGCGCGGTGGCCGGCCGAGGAGCGCGCGGAGCTCTTCCGCGAGACGGCGGCGCGGCGCGGCGTCGTGCCCACCATCATCGAGAAGGACTTCTGGGTCTGCTGGACGCTGCGCCGGCTGTTCACCAGCGAGGCGCAGCGGCCGGCCATGCTGTTCAAGGGCGGCACCTCGCTCTCGAAGGTCTACGCCGCGATCGAGCGGTTCTCGGAAGACGTCGACATCTCGCTCCACCGCCACGAGCTGGGGTTCTCGCACGCGCGCGACCCGGAGAACGCGCCGAGCCGGAAGGCGCGCGGCCGGCTGCTCGACGAGCTCGCACGGGCGTGCGAGCGGTTCATCGCCGGCGAGCTGCTTCCGCGCATGATGGCGGATTTCGCCGCGGTGCTGGGGCCGCCCGGCGGCACCTGGAGGGTCGGGGTCGACGGCGCGGACCCGCAGACGGTGCTGTTCACCTATCCGCCGAGCATCGGCGCGGGGGCCGCGCCGTACGTGCGCCAGGTGGTGCGGATGGAGTTCGGCGCCCGGTCCGACTCTGGCCGGCGGACATCGCCGAGGTTCGGCCCTACGCCGCGGAGGAGTTCCCCGACGCGTTCGAGGACGCCCGCGCGCGGGTGGCGGTGCTGGGGGCGAAGCGGACCTTCTGGGAGAAGGCGACCATCCTCCACGCCGAGTACCATCGCGGGGAGCCGCGGAAGGACACCGACCGGCTGTCCAGGCACTACTACGACCTGGCCATGCTGGCGCGCGGGCCCGTACGGGAAGAGGCGCTCGGCAACACCGCCCTGCTGCTCCAGGTCGCACGCCACAAGGAGCTGTTCTACCCGGCGTCGTGGGCGAACTATGCGGAGGCACGGCCGGGGACGCTGCGGCTCGCGCCACACCCCGCCCTCGCCCGCTCGCTCGAAGCGGACTATCGGCGGATGGCGGAGATGTTCTTCGCGCCGCCGCCGCCGTTCGCCGAGGTGCTCGCCACGATCGCCGAGCTGGAGCAGGCCATCAACGAATAAACGAATTTGCCTTCATACCAGATTCCGCGATTGGCTGCGCGTTCCTGGAGTGTATCGATGGGCCGGCTATAGATCCTTCGGCCTGCCAGATCTTTGCCGGACACAAGGATGAACCGAGGTCGGCCTCAGGATGACGTCTTGCGGGGTCTTGCATGAAGGCACAGTTGATCGTGGGATCGGTATCACGCAGAGCCGCGGTGCCGC
>DASYJZ010000589.1:0-1599 GCA_035995965.1 Longimicrobium sp.
GCGGCACCGCGGCTCTGCGTGAGTCAATCCGTAGAATCCTCGGCCAGCGCCGAAACCAGCTCCAGCGCGTTCGCGGCGGCGGCGCCGGAGGCGGTGTTGTCGAAGATGCACCAGACCTCGCGGCCCGGCGCCGCATCTTCCCGCAACTGTTCGGCGAGGTCGCGGATGGACTCGGGAGGATACGAGGAGTAGTACATCCGCGGCGAGCCGTGCAGGCGATGATACGTGAGCCCGCGCCAGCCGCCCGGGTGCGCCGCAGCCGGGACCCGCGCCGGGTCCGCCGCCACGCGCGCGACGCGGAGGCTCGCCAGCAGCGCGTCGGCCTCGGCCTCGAACCAGCTCGGGTGCCGCGGCTCGCAGACGACGGACGCGTCCGTCCGCGCCGCAAGCCCGGCGAAGAACGGCGCGGCCACCGCGGCGTCGAAGGCGAAGCTCGGCGGGAGCTGCACCAGGAGCGCGGCGAGCTTCTCCCCCAGCCCGGCCGCCTCGGCCAGGAACGTGTCGAGCGCCTCGTCGGCGGCGGCGAGGCGGAGTTGGTGGGTGATGGTCTTCGGGAGCTTGGCGGCGAAGCGGAAGCCGGGCGGCGTCTCGTCCGCCCAGCGCGCGTAGGTGCTCGGACGATGGGGCCGGTGGAAGGAGGAGTTGATCTCGGCCACGGGAAAGCGCGCGGCGTAGCGGGCCAGGTGGCTCCCCGCCTCGGGAAACGCCGCCCGCACGTCGCGCGGCACGCTCCACCCCGCGCAGCCGACCAGGACGCGCGGCGTCAGCGTTCCCCGAGGAAGCGCTTCGACACGCGGACGAAGCGCGTGTCCTGCTCGTGCTCCGGCAGGGCGAGCTCGCGGTCCAGGATGCGGCGGACGTGCGGGCGGAGCCGGTCCTCGCCCCAGCGGTAGCCGGTGGCGGCCTCGGCGCTCCCGGTGTTGGCGTCGCGCGCCGCCTCCAGCAGCGCCTGCGCCGCCGCCGCGTCGAACGACGGGTCGTCGCGCGGCGGCAGCCCGAAGCGCCCCGGCGGCACGTACTCGTCGGCATCCTCCCGCACGAATGCTCTCGACATCATCCCCCTCCTCGAACGGTGGCTCCAGCCATCACCGGGAATGAGCGCAAGCGGTGCGCCGCGCCGTCCGGCGGCCGCGCGACATCAATCCCACCGGTCGAGCGTTGTAGGAGGAGCGGCAGGGAGCCGATTACGTTGCGGTGCGTTCGTCCCCTGCGCAGTTCTGCCCACCACTGCGCATCCATCACCCTTCAGCGTTGGGAGGCCCGTATGAAGAAGCTGAGGCTGGACGTCGAAGTGCTGCTGGTGGAGTCGTTCGACCTGGGTCCCGGGGCGGCGCGTCTGGGCACGGTGGCCGCGCGGAGCGAGATTTTCGTACCGG
The DNA here is from genome assembly GCA_035995965.1 of Longimicrobium sp. Classification (GTDB taxonomy): domain Bacteria; phylum Gemmatimonadota; class Gemmatimonadetes; order Longimicrobiales; family Longimicrobiaceae; genus Longimicrobium. Next base: position 1,377 of record DASYJZ010000589.1, read on the forward strand.
ACGACGGCAGCATGGATTGCGGCGGCGGTGGCAGCGCGTACACGGTGGGCACCTGCATCGGACCCACCTTCTGCTGCGCGGCCACCTGGAAGCCGACGTGCAACTCGTGCGAGGGGAGCTGTGGATACTCTTGCGGCGGAACCTGTGTCTTCACCTGCAGGCCCGGGGACGCCTGCCCTGGCTGAGGACGGTCCCAGCCGAGAACACCGTGGCCGCGCCGGGG
>DASYJZ010000590.1:0-5438 GCA_035995965.1 Longimicrobium sp.
CCTCCAGGCGCCCCCGCCCGGGTCCACGTGCACCAGCACCGTGCCGTCCTCGTCCGTCCGCGCCACGGGGATCCCGTCCGCGTGGAGGCGGGCGAGGGTCTCGGGCGCCGGGTGGCCGTACTTGTTGCGGCGTCCGCACGAGATCACGGCGAGCGCGGGATGGACGGCTTCGAGCAGCTCCTCCGACGACGCCGTGCGGCTCCCGTGGTGGCCCGCCTTGAGCACGTCGGCCCTCAATCCCTCGCCGTAGCGCTCCACCAGCACCTGCTCCACCGACGCCGGCGCGTCGCCGGTGAGGAGCGCCGCGAAGCTCCCGTAACGGAGTCGTACCACCGCCGAAATGTCGTTCGCGTCCGCCGATGCGTCAAGAACGTCCACCGTGGGCCAGAGGAACGTCAGTTCCAGGCCGTCGATCCGCAAGGTCCTGTCCTGCCGCGCGGCACTCCAGGGGACGCCGCGCCCCTCGGCCGTCTTGAGCACGCCCAGGTAGACGGGGGTGCCGAAGGGGAGGCCCGGCTCAATCAGCCGCCCCACCGGCATCCCCCGCATCACCGCCGCCGCTCCGCCGATGTGGTCCACGTGCGGATGCGTGAGCACCATCGCCTCGATCCGCCGCGCGCCGTGCGCCCGCAGCCAGGGAAGCACGCGCTTCTCGCCGGCGTCGTAGTCCTCGTCCCACGGCCCGGCGTCCACCAGCAGCCAGCGGTCCGCGGGGGTGTGGATGGCGATGGCGTCGCCCTGACCGACGTCGAGGAAGGCGATCTCGAGCCCGCGCGCGGGGATGGCCGCGAGCGGCAGCAGGAGGAAGGCGGCGCCGGCCGCGCCGCTCGCCAGGGCCCAGCGCACCCGCCTGCGCATCCCCGCGCCCCACTCCAGCGCCAGCAGCAGCGCGAGCCCGACGGCTGCCCACACCCACCACTGCGGCCGCGCGATCTGCGCGTGGCCGCCGGGCACCGCCGCCGCCGCGTCGACGACCCGGGTGAGCGCCTCCAGGGCCAGCGAGGCGCCGTCCGCCAAGAGCCGCGCCAGCGCCGGCGAGACGGGCTCCGCGACACAGGCCGCGCCGATCCCGACGATCGCCAGACTGGTGAGGGGGATGGCCGGGAGGTTCGCGAGGATGGAGATCGGGGCGACCTGGCCGAACTGCTCCGCGACGATCGGGGCGGTCGCGACGAACGCGGCCACGCTGACCGCCATCGACTCCGCCAGCGGCCGCAGCACCTTCCCGCGCCGCCACGCCAGGGGAATCCGCCGCAGCATCGCGTGGCGCAGCAGCCCGATCCCCAGCACCCCGGCGAAGGAGAGCTGGAATCCCGCGTCCAGCGCCGCCAGCGGGTCGAGCGCCAGGATCGCGAACGCCGCGGCGGCCATGATCGCCAGCGGCGCGGAGGGACGCTGCAGCACGAAGGTGACCAGGGTGAGCCCCGTCATGATCCCCGAGCGCACGGCGGACGGCGGGGCGCCGATCATCGCCAGGTACAGCGCGATCAGGACGATGGTGAGCCAGAGCGTGGCGTCGCGCGGCACGCGCAGCACCCGCCCGAGCAGCACCAGCACGGCCGCGACGAGGGCGACGTGCGTCCCGCTGATCGCGAGCAGGTGCGTGAGCCCCGCCGCGGCGAAACGGTCCGCGAGCCCGCGGTCCAGCGTCTCGCGCCGGCCGAGCACGAGCGCGTCCGCCAGCGGCGCCGTGCGGGGAAAGAGCCGCCGGAGCTGCCGCTCGCTCCGCCCGCGCAGCGCCAGCAGCGGGTGCCGCCCGAAGGCGGGCGGCGCGAGCACGACGGCATTGCGCGCGAGCAGGTAGCCGCGGTACGCGGGGCTCGTGGGCCACCTGCCCGGATCGACCGGCGCCGGAAGGAGGCGCCACTCGCCGGCGACCCGCAGCTCCGTCCCCGCGGCCAGCGCCCCCGCGCCGCGCGGCAGCCGCGTCCGCACCTCGACCTCGCAACGCTCCAGCGGACCGTCGGCCGAGACGGCGCGGCGGACCGAAAGAGGGAGGAGGGGGATGCGCTCGGTGCTGTCGCTACCCGGCGCGAAGTCCGCCGCCAGCGCGCCGGTGAGCACGAGGCGCGCGCCGTCCGTGAGCGTGGACCGGCAGTCGCGCGCGGTGTCCGTCCGCGCCAGCGCCGCGTCACCCGCGCCGGCGAGCGCGAGCGACCCGAGCAGCGCCGCCTGGACGGTGCCTCGCCGCAGCGGCGTGCCCACGATCCGCCGCTGCAGCGCGAGCCCGGCCAGCAGCGGGATCGCGGCGAGCGCGACCGGCGGCGTCAGCGCCTGCACGCGAAGGCCGATCAGGATCCCGCCGAGGAACGCGAAGAAGGCGGTGACCAGCGGTAGTCTGAAGCCGTTCATCGACCGCGAAGCCGTGTGCCAGTGGACGGAGAGAACACAACGGTACACGGCATTCCAACTGAGGTCAATCGCTGCGGTGGGTGGCGAAAAGCGTGCGCCGGCGCGGCCTCTGCACCGGAACGGATAACCCTGACGCAGAGCCGCGAGCCGCGGAGAAGATCGTTTCTATGCGGCTCCGCGTCTCTGCGTGAGACCGCGTGAGACCGAAAATCCGTTACTGGGGTGGCGCCATCAGGGCTTCATGCGGCCATCCCGACGGCAGCGGATACAAATGATTGCGGAGATTGGGGTTGCGGAAGACTGACGGCGCGCCGGTTGCATCCGCCTGGAGGTGAGAGCCACGGCGTTGCGGACGCTGAACTGGAGGTGCGGGATGAATGCGCGTTTCCGAGTCGGAGTCGCGGTGGCGTGCGCCGCACTGGCGGCGGCCGCGTGCGACGGAGCCAACGGGTTCACGGGGGTCTTCGGAACCACGGGCTCCACCGGCGGCACGGGGACCATCCAGGGCCAGGTGACGGCGAACGGCACCGGCCAGGGCGGCGTTCCGGTGATCCTGATCAACCAGGATTCGACCGTCACCACCAGCACGGGGGCGTTCACCTTCACCACCGTTCCGTCGGGCACGTACCAGATCGGCGTCCGCGTGCCGATCGGGTTCTCGCTGGCCGCCGGCGAGACGTCGCCGCGCAGCGTGGTGGTGACGAGGGGCGCCACCACCGGGGTGACCTTCATCTTGCAGGGCACGATGGTGCCGTAGCGGCTCGCGACCAGTGATCGAATTGAAAACGCCGCCCGGGAAGGGGCGGCGTCGTTCGTTGCGGATGGGTGCTCGCGATTCGCGGAACGCGAAAGCGTCAGCTCACGCGGCGAGCTCGGCGGGGATCGCGGCCTCGAGCAGCTCGCCGGCGAAGGTCGCGCCGGTGGTCGACGTCAGCCGGACCCGGGCGAAGCTGCCGACCAGCGTCGCGGGGCCGTCGAAGTTCACCACCTTGTTGCCCTCGGTGCGTCCCTGCACGCCGCCGCGGCGGCCCTCCTTCTCCACCAGCACCTCTTCCACCCGCCCCACCTCGGTCCGGCCGATCTCGAGCTGGATCTCGCGGTGCAGCGCGATCAGCCGTTCCAGGCGCGCCTGCCCCACCGCCTCGGGGACGAACTGGTCGCGCGGGAGGCGCGTGGCGGGCGTCCCCTCGCGCTCGGAGTAGCGGTACATGAACGCGTCGTCGTAGCGCACGCTGCGCATCAGCTCGAGCGTGCCCTCGTACTCCTCGTCCGTCTCGCCGGGGAAGGCCACGATCACGTCGGTGGAGAGGGCGATGCCGGGCATTGCCTCGCGCACCCACTCGATCTTCTCCAGGTACTCCGCCACGGTGTAGCGGCGCAGCATCCGCTTGAGCGTGCGGTCGTGGCCGGACTGCACCGGGAGATGGAGCTGCCTGCAGACGGCGGGCTCCGCGGCCATCACCTCCACCAGCTCGCGGGTGAAGCCGTTGGGGTGCGGCGAGGTGAAGCGCACGCGGCGGATGCCGTCGACGCGCGCGACCTCGCGCAGCAGCCGCGCGAAGCTCCAGTCGCCGTGCTCGTAGCTGTTCACGGTCTGCCCGAGCAGCGTGACCTCGGGAACGCCGTCCGCGGCGAGTGCGCGCACCTCGTCGAGGATCGCGCGCGGGTCGCGGTTCTTCTCGTCGCCGCGCACGTAGGGGACGATGCAGTAGGTGCAGCGGTAGTTGCACCCGCGCTGGATCGGCACCCAGGCCGACACGGCCGAGATGCGGCGCGCCGTCACCCCTTCGTAGTTCTCGAAGGGGTCGAAGCCCAGCACCGTGAGGCTGCGCGGCGCCCGGCTCGACGATCGCGGTGCCGCTGTAGGGCGGAGCTCGGCGAGCTTCTGCGGGAGCTGGCGGTAGGCGTCGGGGCCCATCACCAGGTCCACGCCGCCGTCCCTGCGGAAGAGCGACTCGCCAAGACGCTGCGCCATGCACCCGGTGACGCCGATCACCACGTCGGGCCGAGTCTCCCGGAGCTGCTGGAGTTGGCCCACGCGGCCGATCACCCGCTGTTCCGCGTGGTCGCGGATGGCGCAGGTGTTCACCAGCACGACGTCGGCGTCGTCGGGGGTGGCGGTGGCGACGTACCCCTGCTCCGCCAGGATGCCGGCCATCAGCTCGCTGTCGCTGATGTTCATCTGGCAGCCGTACGTCTCGATGTAGGCTTTCTTCATCGCCTTCGGGTCGTGCGAACGGGTAGGGAGACAGCCGCGTGCGTACCCCGCAGCGGACGGCGGGTTCGCCGGACTGGAGAAGGGATCGTACCTCGTCCAGGCTCCGAGTAGAGCACGAGTCCGTACTTGTCCGCTGGGTAGGCAACGGTCGCCCGGAACGGGGCGGCACTCCTCGAACTCCACCTTTCCGAATACCTGGGTGTCAACGGGGGTGACGTGGTCGATGAACAGCTCCGAAAAGCGGATCGATCATCAACGACTCACCCCGAGTGCTTCTCCAGAAGGTACCGGTGATAGTCCTCCTCGTCGGACCCGCCCTTCGCGATCCCGAACAGCCGGCGCGTGATGGGTCCCTCGATCTCCAGCTCGTCACCCTCCACAGGAAGGCGTGTTAGAAAGTCGCCAACGAGCTTTGAGATGCTGACGCCGTGGCGTGCACTGTAGAGCCGAGCGCGGTCAGCCGTGGGTTCATCGACCGTAACCTTCAACGATACCTTTGCCATCGTCGCGCCTCGAAGCTGCTTGGTGAGCTGCGACGATGTGCCGTTTCTGCCGTGCGGTCAAGGTGCGGCTCGTGCTTTACGGCGGCCCCACTCGCTCGGACCGGATCGCATCACGGTTGATCTGTCAGCCGAGAAACGCGTCCGTCGGCGGCGGAGGCGAAGGTGAGGAGATCTCCGCCGCGGCCGCGATCGCCTCGCTGGCGATGAGGTAGCCGACGTTGGAAAGCGCCGAGTCCGAGGTGGCACAAACCGAACGGTATTGACACACGGAGAAGCGAGTAGCAAAATGTCCCCTTGACCGATGGCACCAAATAGTGGACATTAATAGGAGGCGTGGACACATGCCTTTTTCGCTCCGTCTGCCC
>DASYJZ010000591.1:0-1661 GCA_035995965.1 Longimicrobium sp.
TTTGACGGGTTCTGCCTAGCGGAAGAGGTGAGGGACGAAGCGGCTGAGGTTGTCCGTCACCGGGCTGCCGGACTCGCGGATCCCGATCCCCGCGGACTCCTGCGCGATCACCCACGACCCGATCACCGGCCGCCGCCCGCCGAAGTCAGGCAGCGGCGCGTACTCCTGGTAGACGTACCCCTCCTCGCCGTACTCGCCTCCGCTCTCGAACGTCACGCTCCCGCCCGCGGTGCGGACCACCACGTTGGCCCCCTCGCGCGAGAGCAGCGGCTTGCGCACGGAGTCGCGCCCGGCCAGCCGCGCCTCGTCGAAGTACGCCGGGAGCAGATAGGGGCTCTCCGGGAAGAGCTCCCAGAGCACGGGGAGGATCCCCTTGTTGGAGAGCACCATCTTCCACGCGGGCTCCATCCACTGCACCGGCGCCGCGCCCAGGTGCGCGCCGAACTCCTCGTGGATCATCCACTCCCACGGGTAGAGCTTGAACGCGCTCTCGATCGGCCGGCCGCGCAGGTCCACGAAGCGGCCGCCGCGCGCGTCCCATCCCACGTCGTGGACGCCGAGGTACTCCGTCTCGATCCCCGCCTGGTGCGCGGTGTCCTGCAGGTATGTGACCGTCATCCCGTCCTCCGGCTCGTCGAGCGAGGCGAAGTGCAGCACGCTGCCGCGCAGGTGCGGCTTCAACTCCGCCCACGCCGCCAGCAGCCGCTCGTGGATCGAGTTGAACTGGTCGGCCTCGGGCGCCACGTCCTGCAGCCAGTGCCACTGCGCGACCGATGCCTCCAGCAGCGACGTGGGCGTGTCGGCGTTGTACTCCAGCAACTTGGGCGGCCCCTCGCCGCCGTAGCTGAAGTCGAAGCGTCCGTAGATGGACGGCGGCTCCTCGTCCCACGAGCGCTCGATCAGCGGCACGGCCCGGGACGGGATCGCCAGGCGGCCGTACAGCTTTCGGTCGATCACGTGCTGCACCGCCTGCAGGCACTGGGCGTGGAGCGCGTTGGTCGCGGCCTCCAGCTCGTCCACCTGCGCGGCCGTGAGCTCGTAGCACGCCGACTCGTCCCAGTACGCCACCCCGTTCGCGGTGTGGAAGGTGAGCCCCACCTCCTCCACGCGCCGCTGCCACTCCGGGCGGGGCTCGAGGGTGTGTCTGCGCATGGCCGTCAGCCCCCCGCGCCGTGGCCGCCGCCCGTCCCGCCGAAGCCGCCGCGGCTCACGCCGCCCACGTGCCCGCCCTCGCCGCCGTGCGATCCGCCGCCGCGATACCCCGACCCGCCGTACGTCCCCCCGCCCGAGCCGCCGCGGTGGTAGACGGTGCGGTAGACGGGGACGAACCCCGCGCGCGGCGACGACGAGGTGCGGGTGGTGTCGTACGGGTCGCGGTAGCCGGCGACGACGCGCTCCTGGCGCCGCCCCTGGCACGCGGCGATCGCCGCGGTGGAGAGCAGCGTGAGGGTGATGGCGGTGGTCTTCTTCATCTCCGTTCGGGTGTGGCATCGTGCTCCCGCCGCGCGGCCCGGCGCGTTGCCGGCTCGCGTGCATGGAGATGGCGGGCCGCGCCTGCGGCCCGATCCATGGACGGAGATGTACGAGGGATCACCCCAAATGGTTGCAGGGCAACACGATCACACCGGGATGCCGCTAAGCGACGTCATCCCGAAGGCGCC
>DASYJZ010000592.1:0-17225 GCA_035995965.1 Longimicrobium sp.
CAGCGCCCAGAGCATCGCCTCCAGCGGCTCGCGCAGCGGCCCGTGGCCCACCAGCAGCAGCCGCAGCCCGGGCGAGCGCTGCAGCAGCAGCGGGAGGGCCGCGACCACCTCCTGCACCCCCTTGGCCGAGATCAGGCGGCCCACGTAGAGCAGCGTGGGGTCCCCGTCCCAGTCCACCGCGTCGAGCCGCGCCTCCAGGTCGGCGTCCGGGGCCTTGGACTCGAAGCCGCGCGCGGCGGCGAGCGCATCCTCCAGCCCCGCGCCGTCCAGGTCGCCGCGCAGCAGGCCGCGCATCGTCCCCGTCTGCTCCGGAGTGCGTCCGCGCGGGAGCCCGGCGAGCGCGCCGCGCAGCTCGGCGATGCGGCCGCGGCGGCCCGCGCGCGCCACCGGCTCGAACTGGCTGGTGTCCACGCCCAGGTGCAGGTCGCGCATCTTCGCGTCGAGACCCGGCACCTCCGCGAACACCGCGTGCACGCGGGCCCGCATCTCGTCGCCGTGCACGAAGATGCGCCCTGCGGCGGCGAAGGCGCCCGACGCCAGGCGCAGGAAGCGCTCGTCCCGCTTCACCGCGTATTCCAGCGCGCTGCCGTGCGGCATGATGGTGAAGGGGATCCCCGTCGCCGCGCTCACCCGCTGCGCCACCACCGACATCAGCACCGCGTGGTTGGCGTGGATGGCGGTGACCGGGTTCTCGCGCACGATCCGCATCAGCGCGGCGACGTTGCGCTCCAGGTAGTCGTCGATGGCCGCGTCGGGGAGGTCGACCATCGGGACGACGTTGGAGAACTCCTCGTACCTGTCCCACACGTAGACGGGGAGCGTGTCGCCCAGCACCGGCTTGTGCAGGACGCAGCCGCCGCCCTCCGCCACGCGCTCGCTCCGGTAGAAGGTCTCCGCCGCGCCGCCGAGGAGGTAGCGCCGCGCCTCGGCGATGAAGGGGTAGCGCTCGGGATGGTTCTCCTGCGCCATCAGGTGCACGGTCTCGCCCTGCCGGCAGAGCGACTCGACCACCGAGCGCGTCCAGAGGTTGCTCCCGGAGCCTTCGAGCAGGTAGCCGTGCAGGATGCAGATCATCGGGGCTCGCCGCGGAGGAGGGGACGTCGTCGCGGCGGAGGGTCGCAAGGATGCGGCCGAACCAGAAATGGCCCCACGCAAAAACGCGGAGACGCAGAGAGCGCTGCCAGGCCTCTCTGCGTCTCCGCGGCTTTTGCGTGAGACTCTTTCGTGATTCGAGGACGAGCGGCCGTTCGCGCTACTCGCTGCTGGTGACGGTGACGCTCTTCACGATCTTGCCGTTGCGCACGATGGCGTAGCCGGTGTGCTTCCCCAGCTTCTTCCAGGTGTTCGACGGGTTGCCGAACGCCCAGAGCTCGTCGCCCTCGCCGGCCTCGGCCTTCAGCTTCTCCCACTCGCGCCGGATGCGAAGCGCCGTCATCGGCGACAGCTCGCGGTGGTGCGAGGCGGGCTTGTTCTCCACCCGCTGGGTCAGCCACTCGGCCAGGATCTTCATCGCCCGTCCCCTAGGCCATCGGGTGGCGGTGCGACGCGGAGTAGCGCCCCGTGACGTGGTGCTCCAGCTGCCGCTCGATGTCGCCCAGCAGCGAGCTGGCGCCGTAGCGGAAGAGGTTGGGGCGCAGCCACTCGTTCCCCAGCTCCTCCTTCATCATCAGCATCCAGGTGATGGCGTCCTTCGCCGTGCGGATGCCGCCGGCGGGCTTGAGCCCCACGTCGTGGCCGGTGCGCTCGCGGTACTCGCGGATGCAGCGCGCCATGGTGAGCCCCACCGGCAGCTCCGCGTTGCGCGCCTCCTTGCCGGTGGAGGTCTTGATGAAGTCCGCCCCCGCCATCATGCACACCAGCGACGCCTTGGCCACGTTGCGCAGCGTGGCCAGCTCGCCGGTGGCCAGGATGGACTTCAGGTGCGCCGGCCCGCAGGCCTCGCGGAACGCCCGCACCTCGTCGTAGAGCGCCTCCCACTGCTGGGTGAGCACGTACTCGCGGGTGATGACGATGTCGATCTCCTCCGCCCCCGCGTCGACCGAGGCGCGGATCTCCTCCACCCGCTGGCGGAAGGGCGAGAGCCCGGCAGGGAAGCCGGTCGACACGGCGGCGACGGGGATCCCCGAGCCGCGCAGCGCCTCGGCCGCGACCTCCACGAAGCGGTGGTACACGCAGACGGCGGCGCAGTGGATCGGCAACTCCGCCGCCCCGAGCACCTGGAGCAGGTCCTCGCGCACCGGCTGGCGCGCCTTGGCGCAGAGCCGGCGCACGGTGCCCGCGGTATCGTCGCCCGACAGCGTGGTGAGGTCCATCAGGGTGATGGCGCGCAGCAGCCACGCCGCCTGCCACTCCTTCTTGACCGTGCGGCGGGTGCCGATGGTGGCGGCCCGGCGCTCCACGGCGCTCAGGTTCACGCGCACGTCGGCCACCCAGTCCAGGTCCAGCCCGGTGCCGGGGTTGCGCGCCTCGTGCGCGGGCTCGAGCTCCCGCACGCCCCCGGTGGTGGGGACGGCGACGAGCTTGGTGGGGACGGTGCTTGCCATGGCCGACTGCCTGGGTTGTACGCCGGTGCGGCGCCGTGCCGCTCCCGCGGCCGGGCCGCGGGGGTAACCAAGATATGCCCGCCCGCGCCGCGCCGCCAATGTCGCCCTCGCGGCATGCGCCGTACCCGCCGTAGCAGGCGGCCGGGCGACGCGGCGGAAACAGTTGACAGGAGCGCGCGGGCGATGCAAGTTGATGCGCCACACCGCAGTCGGGAGGATTCTCCCACCCGCTCCCCCTGCCCGTCCAGCCGCGAACCCGCGGCACCCCCTCTCCAACATTTCGTCCGCAGGAGGTCCCCCATGAAGCGCACTGCCCTCGCCCTGGCAGCCGTCGCCGCCGCGTTCATCACCACGACCGCAGCCGCTCCGCGGCCGCAGGACGAGTGGGTCGCGCAGGTCCGCCGCCTGCTGCAGCAGGCCGGCAAGCAGTTCGAGGACCGCGGCTACTCCATGACGCACCGCATCTACACCGGCTCGCTGAACAACGGCCGCAACGAGATGGTGTCGCTGGACCTGGACATCGGCACCCAGTACCAGATCATGGGCGCCTGCGACACCGACTGCTCGGACCTCGACTTCGTGCTCTACGACGCCGCCGGCAACGAGATCTCCAGCGACGTGGGGACCGACGATGTGCCGCTCGTGAGCGTGACCCCTCGCCGCAGCGGCACCTACCGCGTGAAGGTGGTGATGGCCACCTGCACCGCCGAGCCCTGCCGCTACGGAGTGGCCGTCTTCGGCAAGTAAGCCGCCGCGCCCCGGCGCGCACCTCTCGAAGCCCCTCCACCCCATGCGGCGGAGGGGCTTCGTGCGTCCCCCTCCAGCGGTACGGAAGTCGCCAAAATGTGCCTCTGATCATTGTTGTCCACTTCTGAGCTGGGCGGCCACCCCTCATCCCGGAGGTACACTCCTTTAAAACATACCCCAGCCGACATCCACCGCGTCACTCCCGCCGACATGGTGCCTCGGACGTCCATTTCGCGGATTTGTTTACTTCGTCCAATTGCGGGCTGGATACGCGCTCACTATCGTGTGTTTTTAGCCATGGCATGCAGTCAAAGCAAACAACATGTGCAGAGAGGAAACGGGGATGGCCGAGCGACGACCGCAGCGAGGCAGCAGCCGACCGGCGCGGCTCTGGGTGGTGCCGCCAGGATTGATGACGTACGAGGAGCCGTTCGAGGGGTACCGGGTGCTCGACGAGGTGCGCACCGGGACCGGCGTGGCCCTGTGGGAGTTCCTGCGCGACGCCGACCTGTGGAGCACCACGCCGCCGGAGTCGCGCGGGCGGCTGTTCGTGCCGGGGCTGGCGCGGCGCCGGCGCGAGCGGCTCGCCTCGATGGGGGCCGTGCGCGAGCTGCGCCAGCAGCTCGAGGCGATCGGGCGCGCGCTGGACGGCCGCGCGCGCAACCCCGCGGCGCAGCTCACCCAGGCGTGCCACGCCCTCTCGCGCTGGGCGAGCGAGCAGGGGCTCCCGCACACCGCCCTGGCGTTCGCCCACAGCGCCGCGCTCGCCACCCCCGACGAGCCGTCGCCGGCGTACGCGGTGGGGCTGCTGGCGCGGCGCAGCGCCGAGTACCGGCGCGCCGAGACCTGGTTCCGGCGCACCTTGGCGCTGGCGCGGCGCACGGCCGACTGGAACTACTACGGGCTGGCCTGCATCGGGCTCGGAAACCTCAACCGCCAGCGGGGCGACTACCCGACCGCCCGGATCTGGTACATCAAGGCGCTGCGCGTCTCCCGCCGGCGCGGGCTGTGGGACGTGCGCCCGATGGCGCTGCACGACCTGTTCTGCGTCGCCGCGAACGGAGGCCACTCCGAGGAGGCCGAAGGGTGGGCGCGGCGGGCCTTCCGCGCGTACGGGCGGCGCCACCCGCGGCTGGTGGTGCTCGCGCACGACGTCGCCCGGTTCTGGCTGGAGGGGCAGAGGTATGACGAGGCGCTGCAGGTGTTCCGCGCCGTGCTGCCGCACATCTCGCGTCTCACCGAGCGCCGCGTGGTCATGTCGAACATGGCGCTCTCCGCGGCCGGAATGGGCGACCGCTTGACCTTTGCCGCCATGTGGTCGGAGACGTGGCGGCTGGTGGACGATTACGAGGACACCGAGCGCGTCGCGGAGGCCCTGGTGGCTCTTGCGCAGGGTGCCGCCGCGCTGGGTGACCCCGACCGCGGCCAGTTGGCCGCGGGTCACGCCCTGAAGATGGCTGTCCAGAGACACGAAGCCGAGTGGCGGCTCGCCGCGGAGCGGGTGATGGAATCGCTGCGCACCGTGCGAGTGGGTGTGCGTGCGCACGTCGTCCAGCCCTCGACCGCCGTTCCGGCCAATCCCGGCGATGAAGGACTGAACTTCGCCGAGCACCTCGTGGCGGCGCTCAACGCGACCCAGGTGACGGACTTCACCACCTAGCGGCGAGCCGTGCGTGCTCAGCCCCCGGAGCCGATGTAGCCGGCTCGGCCTCCACCGCCGGGGGTCTGCGCGCTGTCGGCCGGCGCGCCGGGGAGCGTGGCCCCGACCCCGGTCGAGGTGATGCCATCGGGCTGGGGTTCGCCGACAAATCCACCGGAACCGATGTAGCCGTCCGTCCGTGCATCGGCGGACTCCGGGGAAGTGATGCCGCCGGCCTGCGAGCAGGCGGCGGCCGCGAGCAGCGCCGCGGCGGCCAGGAAGTAGCGGACGTGCTTCATGAGGGCTCCTTGCGAGGTGAGGTTCGGACACGCGGGCGAATCCCGCGCTTCAACGTAAGGAACCTTGTTCACTTCGTACACTTGGAAGCCGTCGCGGAGCACTCCATTGTCGTCAGAAATGGCAGATGTGGCCGTCTGAAACGGGGTGGGGTGCCGTCTCCCGTGCCGGCCGGTGAGCATGCTTTCGGCCGGCGAGAGGTCCTGCCGCGCGCGGGTTGGCGGTCTCGTGGCGGGTGCTCGCCGCGCGTCTGCCTCTTACACCCGCGGATCTGGGCGCTAGATTCCGGAATCCCACCACGGACCCCATCCCCAGCCGGAGCGTGCCGTGCCTCCCGCCCCCCGAGCGCTGATCCTGGGCCATCGCGGCGCGCCGCGCGGGGCCCCGGAGAACACGATGCGGGCCTTCCGCCTGGCGCTGGAGGAGGGCGCCGACGGCGTGGAGCTCGACGTGCAGCCTTCGGCCGACGGGGTGCCGGTGGTGCTGCACGACGACACGCTGGACCGCACCACCGACCAGAGCGGCGACGTCTCCGTCCTCCCCTGGGAGCGGATCGCCGCCGCGCGGTCGGAGGGCGAGCCGGTGCCGCGGCTGGAGGAGGTGGTGGCGTGGGCGGCGGAGACGGGGGCGTTCCTGAACGTGGAGCTGAAGCGCCCCGGCGCCGAGGCGGCCGCGGTCGCGGCGGTCGCGCGCGCGGGGCTGCGGGAGAGGACGGTCTTCTCGTCGTTCCTCGCGGCCTCCGTGGCGGAGGTGCGGCGGCTCGACCCCGCAGCCGCCTGCTACTTCCTGAGCGACGGGCGCGCGGGGCTGGCGATGGCCGTGGCGCGGCAGCTCGGGGCCTGGGGGGTGTGCCTGGGCGCGCGCCGGGCCACCCCCGCCGCGCTCGCGGAGTTCAGGCGGGCCGGGCTGCCGGTGATCGTCTGGACCGTCGACCGCCCCTACCGCATCCGCGGGCTGCTGCGCGAGGGGGTGCGCGGCATCATCACCAACCTGCCGTCGCTGGCGGTTCAGGTGCGCGCGGAGGTCGAGGCCGAGCTCCTGGCTCCTGCGCGTCCGATGTGACCGCAACGGCAATCTCACGCAGAGCCGCGGAGACGCGGAGGGGCGCTGCAGTCCTCTCCGCGTCTGCGTGTGCGTCAGTATTCCGTGGTCATCGCAGATTGCAGTGCACGAGGCGTCAGGGCGCACCGCCCAAGACCGCCGCATTGCGCGCGTCCGCCGAGGAAGGTGGCTGCTGGCAGGCGCTCGCGCTGAGTACATCGAAATTTTTTGAAGAGACGCCTGGGGGCTGCGCGACGCTCCGGGCGTGCTCTACATCCCCCTGATCGAATCGGTTAACGATGTGCGTGCACGGACGATGGCGTTGGTCGCGCCGGGCACGCGAGGGTAAATCGAGCCGCTCGCCCCGAGATCGCCAACCGATTCCATCAGGCGGGGTGCTGCGGGGTACCGTCGGGAGTGCGCTGCAACTGAATCGACGAAGAACCTGTTTTTGGTGCTGGTCCGGCGCTTGCCCGTCGTTCTCGGCGGTGCGCCGACCCCACGAGGCTGACGGATGATCCTGACCATCACGGCTGTGCTCCTGCTGCAGCAGCGCGACACGGTTCCGCGCGCGCCGCGGGTGGACACCATCTACATCGGCACGCGCGGCGACAGCGCGCGGGCGCCGTCGCCCGCGCGGCCGCCGACCGTGGCTCCGTCGGCCGCGGCGGCGGACGGAGCGGGGATCTTCGACTCGCAGGCGACGCGGGCGCTGGTGGAGCGGGTGATCCGCGCCGGGAGCACCGTCCCCGCTGGGCTCGACGACTACCAGGCGCACCTCGACGCGGCCGTCTACCTCTCCCTGCGGGCGGACTCGGCGCAGGGCGGGGAGCTGCCGGTGACGGTGGACGAGCTCGCCGGCGACGTGCGCTGGGCCCGCGGGGAGGGGCTGCTGCAGCGCATCCGCGGCCACCGCGTGCGGATGCTGGCGCCGACGCCCTACACCATCGGCTCGCTGCTGGATGCGCCCTGGGTGGTGCCGCACCTGTACGGCAACACCATCAACGTCTTCTCCCTCGCCGCCTCGCCGGGCGGGCGGGCGCGCATGTCCACGGCGGTGCACCCCTTCTCCTGGCGCGGGCTCGACTTCTACCGCTACGCCGGGGGTGACACCGTCCGCGTGCGCACGCTGCAGGGGGTGACCACGCTGGTACCGGTGACCGTGCGCCAGCGAGCGGGGATCACCGACACCGCGCGGACGGTGGCGGGCACCTTCTACGTGGACGTGGACCGCGCGGCGGTGGTGCGCGCGCGCTTCGGCTTCGTGGACCGGCGCGGCGGGCTGCTCCCGGCGGAGAGCGGGGTGTTCTTCGAGCTGGAGAACGGGCTGGTGGAGGGGCGCTTCTGGCTCCCCTACCGGCAGCGGCGCGAGTTGCAGGTGTCGTCGCCGCTCTTCGGCGGGGCGGCGGCGGTGCGCATGGTGACGACCTTCTCCAACTACCGCCTGGACACGGGCTGGCGGCCGGACCAGCCGGGGCAGCGGCTGGTGCGCGCGATCGCGCCGGGCGACAGCGTGTTCGCCGGGTTCGCGCGGGCCGTGGGGGAGCCCGCGGCCGCGTTCGACATCTCCGACTTCGCCGACCTGCGCGCGGCGGTGCGGCCGCCGGACGCGCACCCCGGCCCGGTGCGGGTCTCGCTGCGCTACGAGCGCGGCGACCACCTCTTCCGCTACAATCGGGTGGAGGGGGCGTTCCTGGGGCTCGCCGCGCGGCTGGAGCCGGGCGACCCGGACCGGCGCGACTGGGACGTGTACGCCACCGCCGGCTGGGCGTTCGCGGAGAAGACCGCGCGCGGCGAGCTCTCCGCGCGCTGGCACCCGCAGCCGGCGCTCCCCGGCGGCGCGCGCTGGACGCTGGCCGCGGCCGGCTACCGCAGGCTGGTGGACGTGCAGGCCTTCAGGCCGCCGCTGCAGTGGGACCTGGGGTACACGCTGGGTGCCGCCCTCGCCGGTTACGACATCCGCGACTATCTGGACGCCACCGGCGGCACGCTGCAGCTCACCCGGCAGAGCGGGCGCTTCTTCTCCCGTCTCGGCGCGCGCTGGGAGGAGCAGGACTCCGTCACCCGCAACGTCAGCGGCGGCCTGTTCGGCGGCGCGTCGGCCAACTTCCCGCCGGTCGCGGCGGTCGAGCCCGGCACGCACGCGGCGCTGGAAGGTGAGCTGCGCTGGGCGCGCGGCGCCGGGGCGCTGTCGCTGGGGAACAGCCTCCTCGCCGACCTGCGCGGCGACGTGGGGCTCGGCGACTTCCGCACGCAGCGCGTGGCGGCGCTCCTCTCCTTCCGGCGCACGGGGACGTACGTGACGCTGGTCGGACGCGGCGACGCGGGGGTGGTGGCGGGCGAGGCGCCGCCGCAGTTCCTCTTCCGCTTCGGGGGGGCCGAGGGGCTGCGCGGCTACGACCGCAATCAGTTCGGCGGGAGCCGGGCGGCGCTGGGGCGCGGGCGGCTGCTCCTGCACCTGCCGCCCTACGGGAGCCGGCCGGTGGCGAGCGCGGCGGGGTTCATGATCCCGCCGCTGCGGCCCGCGGTGGTGTTCTCGGTGGACGCGGGCTGGTCGGACGTGTCGGCGCGGTCCGCGCCGGCGCTGGCGCGGCTCGGTTCGAGCGTGACGGACGGGGTGCGCTGGTCGTACGGCACCGGGATCAGCATCTTCCAGGACGCGCTGTCGGTGGAGTACGTGCGGCCGGGCGAGGGGGGAAAGGGGAAGTGGTACGTGGGGTTCGTGAGCACCTTCTGAGCGCGGGCGGCCCCGCGCTTGCAGCCGACCGTGGTCGAGCGGGCGGAGCGTTTCATCCTCATCCAGAGACGGAGCCGGACATGTCCTCGATCACCCGGTCCCTCGCGGGGGCCTCGCTGACCTTTCATCTCTCGGAACAGCTCTCCGCCCTGCGCGCGGAGGAGGCGTACCAGCGCAGCGGCCGGGCGGGGCGCACGCTGGCGAAGAGCGGCCGCCTGCGGGTGGTGCTGCTGGCGGTGCGCGACGGGGTGCCGATCGGCACGCACCAGGCCGACAGCCCCATGACGCTGCAGGTGCTGGAGGGGGGCCTGCACTACCGCGACGAGGGGGGCGAGTACGATCTGCGCGCGGGCGACCTGCTCTACTTCGGCCCGGGCAACGCCGAGGACATCCACGCCACGGGCGACACGGCGCTGCTGCTCACCATCTCGGCCGAGAACGACGACTTCCGGCCGGACGAGACGGCGCGCGCGTAGGCTCCCCCAACTGCCGTTTCACACAGAGACGCAGAGGAACGGAGAGGGCGCAGATTCGCATCTGTGCCCTCTCGGTTTCTCCGCGTCTCTGTGTGAGACGGCCGTTGCTGAATTCAGGGAACGGGCACTTTCCAGATGCGCTCGGCATACTCGCGCACCGAGCGGTCGCTGCTGAAGAAGCCGCAGCGCGCCACGTTCAGGATCGCCTTGCGCGTCCAGTCCTCGGGGGCCAGGTAGGCCGCGTCGACCTCGGCCTGCGCCACCAGGTAGGCGTCGAAGTCCGCCAGCACCATGAAGGGGTCGTGGTGCAGCAGTCCCTCGATCAGCGGCCGGAAGAGGCCGGGCTGCTCGGGGGAGAGGACGCCGCTGGCCACGAAGTCGAGCACGCGCTTCAGCCGCGGGCTGGCCTCGTACTCCGCGCGCGGGTTGTATCCCGCCGCCTTCTTCGCCTCCACCTCTTCCGCGGTGAGGCCGAAGATGAAGATGTTCTCGGCGCCCACCCGCTCGGCGATCTCCACGTTGGCGCCGTCGAGCGTGCCGATGGTGAGGGCGCCGTTCAGCGCGAACTTCATGTTCCCCGTTCCCGAGGCCTCGAAGCCGGCGGTCGAGATCTGTTCCGACAGGTCGCTCCCGGGGAAGATCCGCTCCGCGATGGAGACGCGGTAGTCGGGGATGAAGGCGACCTTCATCCGCTGCGACACCACCGCGTCGGCGTTCACCACGTCGGCCACGGCGTTGATCAGCTCGATGATCAGCTTGGCGGCGTGGTAGGTGGGCGCCGCCTTGCCGCCGAAGAGCACCGCGCGCGGCACCCCGCCCGCGTCGCCGCCGTCGCGCAGCTCCAGGTAGCCGTCGATCACCCGCAGGGCGTTCAGGAGCTGGCGCTTGTACTCGTGAATCCGCTTCACGTGCACGTCGATCAGCATCGCCGGGTCGAGCTGCACCCCCGTCTCCCGCCACACCAGCTCCGCCAGCCGCGCCTTGTTGTGCGTCTTCACCGCGCGCCAGCGCTCACGGAAGGCCGCGTCGTCGGCCCAGGGCTCCAGGCGGGCGAGCTGCTCCAGCTCCACGTGCCAGCCGTGGCCGTCGCGCTGCGGGTCCAGGATCTTCTCGTCGATCAGGTCCGAGAGCTCGGGGTTGGCCTTCAGCATCCAGCGCCGCTGGGTGACGCCGTTGGTCACCGAGGTGAAGCGCTCCGGCCACAGCTCGAAGAAGTCGCGGAAGATGCTGCTCTTGAGGATCTCGGTGTGCAGCTCGGCCACCCCGTTGGTGGTGTGCGTCCCCACGATGGCCAGGTGCGCCATCCGCACCGCGCCGCCGGCCACGATCGCCATCCGCTCCTCGCGCTGCGCGTCGTCGGGGAACTTCTCGCGCACCCGCTCGCGGAAGCGGCGGTCGATCTCCAGGATGATCTCCATGTGCCGTGGCAGCATCCGCCCGAACAGCTCCGTCCCCCAGGTCTCCAGCGCCTCGGGGAGCACGGTGTGGTTGGTGTAGGCGAAGGTGGCGCGGGCCATCTCGAAGCTCTGGTTCCACTCCAGCCCGTGGTCGTCCATCAAGAGCCGCATCAGCTCGGGGATGGCGACGGCGGGATGGGTGTCGTTGAGCTGCGCCTGCACCTTCTCGGTGAAGTCGGCGAAGGTGCGGCGCTCGCTCAGGTAGCGGCGAATGATGTCCTGCAGCGTGGCGCTGACGAAGAAGTACTGCTGCTTGAGCCGCAGCTCCTTCCCGGCGCCGGTGTCGTCGGGCGGATAGAGGACCTTGGAGATGGTCTCGCTGTCGGTCTTGGCCTGCACCGCGGCGATGTAGTTGCCGCGGATGAAGTCCTCCAGGTCGAACTCCTCGGTCGCCTTGGCGGCCCAGAGGCGGAGCGTGTTGACGGTGGTGGACTCGAAGCCGGGCACGGGGACGTCGTACGCCATCGCCAGGATGTCGCTGCTGTCCACCCAGTCGTAGTGGATGCGGCTGGCGGCGTCGGCGCGCGCCTGCACGCGGCCGTAGAGCTTCACCCGGTAGGTGCGGTCGGGGCGGGCGATCTCCCACGGGTTCTCGTCGCGCAGCCAGTTGTCGGGGCGCTCCACCTGGCGCCCGTCCACCAGGTCCTGCCGGAAGATCCCGTGCTCGTAGCGGATCCCGTAGCCGTAGCCCGGGAGGCCCAGGGTGGCCATGGAGTCCAGGTAGCACGCCGCCAGCCGCCCCAGGCCGCCGTTGCCCAGCCCCGCGTCGGGCTCCGTCGCCTCCATCTCCTCCAGCGTGGTCTCCAGCTCCTCCAGCGCCTCGGCGGTGGCGTCGTGCAGCCCCAGGTTGAGCAGCGCGTTCCCCAGGGTGCGCCCCATCAGGAACTCGAGGGAGAGGTAGTAGACCCGCTTGGCGTCCTGCCGGTGGTAGCGCGCCTGGGTGGAGGCCCACTTCTCCGCCAGCCGGTCGCGCACCGTCCACGCCGTGCTGAAGTACAGGTCGCGGTCGGTGGCCGTGGCCCGATCGCGCGCGAGCGTGTAGGTCAGGTGGTCGGAGATGCGGTTCTTGAGCGCGTCCACGCGCGTGGTGCGCCGCCCGGTGTCCAGGGTCGTGCTCATGCTCGATATGTCAGGGAAGCTTACAAATTCCCGCTCGCGGGAAGGCCGGCTGCAGCGAGCGAGCCGGGCGGGGTGATACCCGGAAGCTAGCCGGGGGTGTCGCGTGCCGAAAGATCCGCCGTGTACGTGGCCGGATCCGGCAGCGGATCCGAGGATTCGCCGCGGTCGGCGGCGCGGCGGTAGGGGAGGGAGATGAGGAAGCGCGAGCCGCACTCGCGGTCGAACTCGGCCCAGGCGCGGCCGCCCATCCCCTCCACCGTTTCACGTACGATGCTGAGGCCCAGGCCGGTGCCCTCCACTCCCGTCACCGTGTCGCCGTGCGCGCGGAAGAAGCGGGTGAAGAGCTGCTCTCGTTTGTCCATCGGCACACCCAGGCCGTTGTCCGTCACCTCGATCACCAGCCGGCCGGTGCCGCTCGCCTCCTCCGCCGGGTCCACGCGGCCCGCCACCTCCACCCAGCGCTCGTCGGCGCCGCCGTCGGAGTACTTGATGGCGTTGGAGACGTAGTTGGTGAGCGCCAGCTCCAGCGCGGCCGAGTTCACCTCCACCTCGGGGAGCTCGCGCACGCGCACCTTCACGCCGCGCGCGGCCGCCATGTCGCGGAGCTGGCGGCAGACCTCGGCGGCCACGCGGGGGAGGAGCACGTTGCGCTGCTGGCGCGCGCCGGGGTCCATCCGCGAGAGCTCCAGCAGGTTCTCGAGCACCCCCTGCATCCCCACGGCGTTCTGCACCACCATCTGCGCGAAGCGGGCGCGCTGCCTGTCGTCGGTCGCGATCTCGGGGTCGGCCAGGAGCTGCCCGGCGCCCAGCACGGAGGCGATGCGGTTCTTCAGCTCGTGCGTGACCATGCGGTTGAAGCCGCGCAGCCGCTGCTCGCGCTCGCTCACCCGCTCGGCCGCCAGCCGCAGGTACTGCATGGTGGTGACCTGCTGGATCACGGAGACGGCGCGGAAGAGGCGGTGCGCGCAGGCCAGCAGCTCGCTGGGCGGGCACGGCTCGTTCACCGCGTCGACGGTGCGCACCAGGAAGGCGAAGAGCACCCCGCCCAGCAGCTCGTACTCCTTGAGGATCTCGTGCGCGTCGAAGCCCTGCTGCCAGCGCAGCTCCCCCAGCTCGATCGCCTTCCCCGCCACCGGCGCGTCGGCCGTGATCTCTTCCGACGGGTTTTCGATGTAGTCCGCGATCCGGTCCATCAGCAGCGGGACGTGGTCCAGCAGGTCGTCGGTGGGGAAGATGCGGTTGGGGTCCAGCTCCACGCGCGCGGCGATGCGCTCCAGCCAGCGGCGGGTGAGCTCCTCGCGGCTCTCGCGGATCTGGCCTGCGAGCGCGCCGGCGAGCCGGCAGTCGCCGAGCGTGTCGATCGCTTCGGACAAGCGCGCACCCGGCGCGGAGGGTTGTCGCGGGTGCGCGCGCGGGGCGGCACCGTGAGCGAGGGGGGACAAGCACGATGCGGGCCAGCTCCGGGTCCTCGTGAGGGCCCGGGCACCGCAACGGCCGTTTCACGCAGAGACGCAGAGAAACTGAGAGGGCGCAGCGCGAATCGGCCTGTGTCGCTGTCCCCAACTTCGATGCATGCGCAACGGGCGAAGACCGTTGCGGTCTCCGCCCCTCGCATCGTCGCGACGCAGCGAGCACGCGTCAGCGCGCCACTGTCGCGTTCAGTTCCGGTTGGCGCTGTCGGCGGCGTTGAGGGCGGCGCGGGTGCCGCCGGTGCCGGTGAGCGCGCCCACGCGGGCACTCTCGGGTGCCGAGAGCGGCGGCGTGGGGCGGCCGTGGAGCTTGTTGAGGTAGTAGTCCGCCACCTTCGCCCCGATCGGCGCCGCCGAGCCGGAGCCGGACTCGCCGAACTCCACGATCACCGCCACCACCACCTCGGCCGCCCCGCCGCGCGGCCCCGCGAAGCCGGTGAACCAGCCGTGTGGCTTCCGCGGGTCGGCCGAGTTCTGCGAGGTGCCCGTCTTGCCGAACAGCTGCCAGTGCGTCAGCTCCACCGCGTGCGCCGTGCCCCCCTCCTCGATCACCCGCGCCATCCCCTCGCGCACCGCGGCGAGCGTGGTCGGGGCCAGCTTCAGGTCGGTCTCCACCGGCGCGTTGGGGGTCATCAGCAGGTGCGGCGTGCGCGAGGTGCCGCCCGCGGCCAGCGCGGAGAAGAACTGCGCCATCCTGAGCGGCGTCTGGTCGTTCGGCCCCTGGCCGATCGCCACGTTCATCACCTCGCTGGGCGGCGGCCGCCAGCCGAAGCGGCGCACGTACCACTCCTTGCTGCTGGGGAAGTTCCCCGTCTTCTCGCCGGGCATGTCCACCCCCGTCCGCCGCGAGAACCCCAGCCGCGTCCCCTCGCTGGCCAGCGCGTCGAGCCCCAGCATGATGCCGAGCTGGTAGAAGTAGACGTTGCAGGAGTTCTGGATGGCGTGCAGCAGGTCCTGCGGCCCGTGCCCCTCGCGGTTCCAGCAGCGGGCGTAGCGCCCCGCGTAGCTCATCCCGCCGGTGCAGGCGATGGGCATCACGAACGTGGGGGTGATGACCCCGCGCTGCAGGCCGATGATGGCGGTGGCGAGCTTCCAGGTGGAGCCGGGGGGGTAGGTGCCGTTGACGGCGCGGTTCAGCAGCGGACGGGCGGGATCGGTGTTGAGCTGGCGCCAGAGGGCGCGGGGGATGCTCCCCACCAGCAGGTTGGGGTCGAAGGTGGGCGCCGAGTACATCGCCAGGATCTCGCCCGTCCCCGGCACCATCGCCACCACCGCGCCGCGCTTGTCGGCGGGCCAGACCTGGTGGATGTAGCGCTGCAGGTCCAGGTCCAGCGTCAGCCGCACGTCGTGCCCGGCGGCGGGCTCCTCGGCCAGGCGCTTGGCGAAGCCGCGCACCACCTTGCCGCGCGCGTCCACCTCCACGTAGCGCCCCCCCGCCTTGCCCCCCAGCGCGCGCTCGTACTGGCGCTCCAGCCCGCTCTTGCCGATGCTCTGCCCGCTGCGGTAGCCGCGCCAGGCCTCGCTCTCCAGCTCGCGGTCGCTGATCTCGGCCACGTACCCCACCAGGTGCGCCACCGCGGGGCCGCCGGGGTAGTGCCGCACCGGGTACGGCTCCACCCTCAGCCCCGGGAGGCGCGCGGCGCGCTCGGCGAGCCACGAGACCTGGGGGAAGGTGAGGTTGTGCGACACCGCCACGGCCTCGCCGCGGTGGCGCACGCTCCACTCCACCAGCTCCTGGATGCGCGGCGCGTCGAGCGCCATCAGCCCCGCGATGGGCGCCAGCCGGGCGCGCAGCTCCTCGGGCGGGCCGGCGTCGGCGAGCAGGGTGTAGCCCGCCACCGTCTCGGCGATGATCTTCCCGTTGCGGTCCAGGATGGCGCCGCGTGGCGCGGGGATCGGCTGCACCCGGAAGCGGTTGTCGTCCGCGCGCAGCACGAACTCGGAGTTGCGCAGCACCTGCGTGCGGAAGAACGCCGCGCCCAGCGCGCCCAGCATCAGCACGATGCCGAGGCCCGCCTGGAACGCGCGCAGCCGCCGCGCGTGCGGATGGAACGGGTTGTAGGGGCCGAGGCCCCTGTCTACCAGGGTTGCCATCACCAGACTGCGGGGGAGGGACTTCGGTGCGGGGGTACGTAAACATAGGCACGCGAACGCGTTCGCGCCAGCGTCACGCGCCTTCGCGCGCTCCATCCACCGGTGTGATACCGATTGGCGTAGGAGATCGTCCCTGCACGGCGCTGCGTGGGGACGCCGTGGCCGGTTCCGGGGCGGGATTGGTTGGGCCGCCTTGCGTTCCCGGGCGTTTCTGCTATCTTCCTGCGCACGCGCAGACCATCGGCCGTCGAATCCCCCCTGCCGCTTCACGCGGCACGCAACTTGACGTAGCCGGCGCGTGCCCTTCTAAGCCAGACATTCGGAGTCAGAGGCCCCAGTCTCCACCCTTCCGGCATTTCGCCGGCGGCGTCTCCGCGTTCTGGAAACGCACTCTCTGGAAACCAGCTGCATGACCATTTCCGCACAACCCACCGCCGCGGAGCGCGAGCCGCGCCCGGCGACCGAACCCGATGCGTCGGGGCTCCTCGAGATCCTGCCGAGCGGGAGCGGGTTTCTCCGCGCCTCGCGCAACGGCTACCAGTCGGCCGACGGCGACGTGTTCGTCAGCCAGTCGCTGATCCGCCGCTTCGGGCTGCGCACCGGCGACCGCGTGGACGGCACCATCGGCACGCCCCCCGGGCGCGGCAAGAGTGCGCCGCTCGACGCGGTTTCGGCGGTGAACGGGCGCGACCCGCTCCTCGCCCGCGGCCGCGTGGACTTCAGCTCCCTCCCCGCCAGCTATCCGGACGAGCGGCTGAAGCTCGAGGTGGAGGGCGGCACCCGCATCGCCGGCCGGAAGGACCACACCAACCGCATCATCGACCTGATCGCGCCGCTCGGCAAAGGGCAGCGCGCGCTGATCGTGGCCCCGGCCAAGGCGGGGAAGACCACCGTCCTCCAGAACATCATGGAGGGGATCGCGGTGAACTATCCCGAGGCCGTGCTCCTGGTGCTGCTGGTGGACGAGCGCCCGGAAGAGGTCACCGAGATGGAGATGCTCGGCCGCGGCGAGGTGATCGCCAGCTCCTTCGACTGCCCGGCCGACCGGCACGTGGCGGTGGCGGAGATGGTGCTGGAGCACGCCCGCCGGCTGGTGGAGAGCGGCCGCGACGTGGTGATCGTGCTCGACTCGATCACGCGCCTGGCGCGCGCCTACAACACCTCGGAGCGCGGCACCGGCCGCGTGCTCTCGGGCGGCATCGACAGCGGCGCGCTGGAGAAGCCCAAGCGCTTCTTCGGCAGCGCGCGCAAGGTGCGCGGCGGCACCGGCAGCCTCACCATCATCGCCACGGCGCTGATCGAGACGGGGAGCCGCGGCGACGAGGTGATCTTCGAGGAGTTCAAGGGCACCGGCAACAGCGAGATCGTGCTGGACCGCGATCTGGCGGACAAGCGCATCTTCCCGGCGATCAACATCGACAAGAGCTCCACCCGCCGCGAGGAGCTGATCTTTCCCGCCGACGAGCTGGAGAAGTGCCTGCAGCTGCGGCGCGCGCTGAACTCGCTGCAGCCCCACGACGCGATCGAGCTGCTCAACAAGCAGCTGAACGACACCAAGACCAACGCCGACCTGCTGGCCCGGATGCGGTAGCGCGGCTGCGGCCTG
>DASYJZ010000593.1:0-1977 GCA_035995965.1 Longimicrobium sp.
CGGGCCCGAGGCTTGCCCGGACCCTGTCGGATGCGCGGGGTGTACGATTCCGCGCATCGAACCCCCTGGGAATGAACGACATGACGAGATCCACCCTCCTGATCGCCCTCCTCCCCGCCCTCGCCGCGGGCGCGCCGCTGGCCGCCCAGACGGTGGACCGCGGCACCTTCCGCGTCTCGGTCGACGGGCACGAGGTGGGGACCGAGGAGTTCACCATCACCCAGAGCGGCAGCGGCGCGGTGGCGGTCACCATGGCCACCGGCAAGGTGGAGCTGCGCCTCCCCGACGGCAGCCTGCAGCTCACCCCGCGGCTGCGCGCGCAGGGCGTGGGCTCCGACCCGGTGCAGTACCAGGTGGACGTGAGCGGCGACGCACCCCAGCGCGTGGTGGGCACCATCGGCGGGGGACGGGTGAGCGCCAAGATCGTCACCCCCGCCGGCGAGCAGCTGCGCGAGTACGTGGCCAGCGCCGGGGCCGTGGTGCTCGACGAGGGGGTGGCGCACCACTACTACTTCCTGGCCACGCGCACCCACGCCGGCCGCGTGCCCATCATCGTGCCACGCGAGAACCGCCAGGTGATGGCCACCGTCAGCAGCCGCGGCGAAGAGGCGGTGCAGGTGGACGGCCGCACCGTGCGCCTCTTCCACCTGCTGGTGCAGCCGCAGGGCGGCGCCGAGGCCAACGTCTGGGTCGACGACCTGAACCGCGTGATCAAGGTGGAGATCCCCGCCCGCCGCTACCTGGCGGTGCGCACCGAGCTCCCGCGGTAGACGCGGGCACATCCACGAAGCGGCGCGAACCGGCGCCGGGCGGGGTCGCTCCCGTCCGGCGCCGCCGCGTTCTCCCCCTCGCCCGCGAAGCGGTTCCGCCGCTCGCCTTTGCGCGCGTTCGCACGCGTTTACAGCGGCGCCCGGCGCGGTTAGATTTCGCGGTCCATCCCCTCGACGTCCGGCTCGACCGTTCGGGACCTACTGACCCCAAGATCACGCCATGACCCTCCCCGTCGCCGAGACGGCGGCCCCCACGGCCGCGTCCCCCGCTCCCGCGCGCCCGGCTCCGCTGGCCTCACGCATCGTCGACACCTTCTTCTCGCCCGGCCGCGTGTTCGAGCAGCTCCGCGACGGTCCTGCGCCCTGGGTGGGGCCCGCGCTGGTCTGCGCCGCGCTGCTGGTGCTGCTCACCGCGCTGCGGCCGCTCTTCATCACCAACGCGCAGGTGATCGAGTTCACGCTGCAGAAGATGAGCGAGATGGGGATGCAGCAGCTCCCCCCCGCCGACCAGATGGCGACCCAGCTCACCATCCAGACGATCGCCAACACCGTCTTCGGCGCCGTCTGGATGTTCGCGCGCGTCTGGCTGATGGGCCTCGTCCTCTTCGCCCTGTACGGGCTCATGATGGGCGGGCGCACCGACATCCGCCCCTACGCGGCCGTCGCCAGCCACGCCTTCCTGGTGAGCGCGCTGGGGTGGCTGCTGTTGACCGCGCTGCAGTACGCCAGCGGCCGCCTGGACCTGACGCTGGACGCCGCGCTGCTGGTGCCCGGGCTCGACCCCGGGGGGGTCGCGGCCGCCGTGCTGCACGCCGTGACCCCCTTCAGCGTGTGGGTGGCGGCGCTGCTGGCGCTGGGCGGGGCCACGCTGAACCGCCGCCGCGGCTGGGTGGGCGTGGCGGCGCTCCTGATCTCGCTCCAGCTCGCGCTCGCGCTGGCGTTCGCGCTGGTGACGCACCTGGCCGCCGGCCGCGCGGCCGCCGGCTGAAACTTCCCGCGGCAGGCCGCGTAGTCCGCGTGACGCCTGCCGCGAGGATCCCTTCTGGCAGCAACCGACCAAACCCCGACCATGATCCCTAGCCACCTCCGGCGCACCGGCGCCGCGCTCGTCCTGGCGGCCGCCGCCGCCCTGCCCGCCGCCGCCCAGCAGCCGCCGCCCGCGGCGCCGCCCGCCGGGCCCACGCTCACCCTGGAGCAGGCGCTCGAC
>DASYJZ010000594.1:0-1853 GCA_035995965.1 Longimicrobium sp.
CCTTCCGCCGCACGCACCGCAGACCAACCATGCGCCGACTGCTCCTGCTCGTGGCCGCGCTCCTCGCGCTCGCGCACCCCGCCCGCGCCGCGGCGCAGGCCGCCGACTCGGCCTACCTCCGCCCCGGCGACATGGTGCGCCTGGCGGTGTTCCGGCAGCCCGAGCTCTCCGGCGACTTCCCGGTGAGCGCCGAGGGCACCCTGCAGCACCCGCTGTTCTCCGACGTGCGGGTGGTGGGCGCCTCGCGCGCCGTGATCCGCCAGCGGCTGCGCGACGCGCTGACGCCCTACGTGCGCGACCCCAGCTTCGTGTTCGACTTCCTCTACCGCGTGGCGGTGACCGGCGAGGTGCGGCTCCCCAACCTCTTCAACCTCTCGCCCGAGACCACGCTGGGGCAGGCGGTGGCCGCCGCGGGGGGCGTCACCGAGTTCGGCCGGCTCGACCGCGTGCGCCTGGTGCGCGACGGGCACGAGACGGTGCTGAACCTGCAGGCGCCCGACCCGGCGGTGGCGGCCATGCGCATCCACTCGGGCGACCAGATCCGGGTGACGCGCCGCGGCAACCTGCTGCGCGACTACCTGGGCCCCTTCGCCGCCATCGTGGCCGCCGCCGCCGCCGTGGCCACCGCGGTGGGCTTCCACAAGTAGCGGGCACCGGCGATGCGGGGCGGGGCGGGGGAGGGGGGCGAGCCGGTGCGCGCGGCGTGGCCCTGGCTGCTGTTCGCCGCCGCGCTGGCCGCGGGGCTCGCGCTCTACTTCGCCTATCCCCCGGCCTAGCAACGGCCGTCGCTCGCGGCTTGCTTGTAACCGGTTCCGCCCGCCGCTATCTTCCTCCCCCTGTCACTATCCCGAAAGTCCCGCAATTCATCGCGGTCGCTGCACCCACCCGTGCGTCCATGGCCAATCCGGCGAAGCTGAGGGACCAGGCCCGCGCCTACGAGCAGCGCGGCCAGTGGCGCGACGCCATCGACGCCTACCGGGAGCTGGTGGAGGGCCAGGAGGGCGGCGACGTCGACATCGCCACCTGGAACCGGATCGGCGACCTGCACCTGCGCGTCAACGAGACCGAGGCCGCGGTGCAGGCGTACGAGGCCGCGGTGAACGCCTACGTCGACGTCGGGCTCTACAACAACGCCATCGCCCTCTGCCGCAAGATCCTGCGCCTGGTCCCCGGCCGGGCGCAGACCTACCTGCGCCTGGGGCAGATCAGCGCCGCCAAGGGCTTCTTCGCCGACGCGCGCGCCAACTTCCTGGAGTACGCCGAGCGGATGCGCAAGGGCGGAAAGCTGGACGCCAGCTTCGCCGCCCTGAAGGAGTTCGCCGACCTCGCCCCCGACCCGGCCGACGTGCGCCGCCTGCTGGCCGACCAGCTCCTGGCGCACGGGAAGGTGAACGAGGCGGTGGAGCAGCTGCGCCTGCTGCTGGGCATCGCGCTCGCCGCCGGCGACCCCGCCCACGCCGACGAGCTGCGGCGGCAGATCCTGGCCGCCGACCCCCACGCCTCCACCGAGCCCCTCACCCCCCAGCGCGCCGCCGCCGCCCCGGAGGAGCTGGCCTACGAGACCGGCGAGTACGACCCGCCCCCGTCCGCGGGCGGCGCCTCCACGCCCGCGGGCCTGGTCGGCTCCGACCCGGCGGAGTTCGGTAATGTGCAGCTGGACGTGCAGCCGCTCGACGGGCTGGAGCACACCAGCCTGGGCGACGACGGGCGACGCGGCGGTGCGGCGCCCGCCCCCGCGTCCCGGGCAGACGCGCCGGAGGCGGAGCGCGACGAGGGGGAAGACGCCGGCGAGCTGCCGTTCATCGACTTCGGCGCGCCGGGCGAAGCGGCGCGGGGCGCGCGCGGGGCCACGG
>DASYJZ010000595.1:0-6769 GCA_035995965.1 Longimicrobium sp.
GCTCGCGATAGTAGAGGGGGATGGAGCCGTACGCCTCCACCCCGCTCACCGCCAGCCCCGGCCGCAGCGGAGCGCCCACGTCGAACGCCACGCCGTACGGCGCCGTCTGCGCCACCCGGTGGTGCAGGAAGGCGGCGCCCAGGTGGACCAGCCCACGCTCGAACTCGGCCCCGCCGCGCACCGCGTTCAGCGAGCCGTCGAGCGTGCGCAGCTCGCGCACCGCCACCGTGTCCAGCGTCCGCGCGCCGCCGCCGATCCCGGTGATCGCCTTCAGCACCTCGGTGGTGTCGAGGAGGAAGCGGATGCCGCGGCTCCCGCCCGCCGCCTGGCCGAAGACCGAGACGCCATGCCACGGTCCGGCGCGCAGGCTCCCCGTCGCCTCCACCCCGTTCACGCCGCCGAGCGAGAGCTGCCGCACCTCGGCCGTGGCGGCGAGGAGGCGGCCGGGGGTGAAGTCCAGCCGTCCCCACAGCTCGCGCTGGTCCGGCGCCCAGCTTCCCTCCTGGCCGCGGTGCAGGCGCGCGCCGGCGGCGAGCATCCCGATGCGCAGCGGCATGGTCAGGCGCAGGTCGGCCTGCACGCTGCGCACGCGCTGGGTCACCGAGTCGTTGGCGGCGGGGCTCAGCAGGCTGCGGCCGACCATCGCCTCCAGGCTCACGCGCCCGGCCAGCAGCCCCCGCGCGCGCAGGACCGCCTCGCCGCGGTCGGAGTTCTCGTCCACCACGGGCTCGGTGGTCGCGAGCGTGTTCTCGCTGCTCAGCTTGGTGATGCGGTACTCGGCCTGCACCCCCCAGGTGGGGCTGAAGGCGTAGCCCAGCCGCGTGATGGTGCTGGTCTCCCTGAACTTCTGCCGGCGGCGGGCGCCCTCGCTCTGGTCCACGTCCAGCGCGACCTCGCCCAGGAAGCGGCGGCCGAGCGGGCGCGTGAACAGGCCGCGCAGCGCGCGCGTGGCCAGGTCGCCGTCCATCCCCTCGATCAGGGCGAGCGGGCGGGCGTCGGCCAGGCGCAGGCTGGTGAGGTCCACGCGGATCTCCTCCAGCCCGCGCTGGATGCGCACGGACTGCAGGTTGACCATGGGGATGCGCTGCAGGTCGGGGATCGACGAGCCCAGCGGCCGCAGCTCGTAGCCGTCCAGGTAGACGCGGAAGCGCCCGCCGCCCGCCGCGAAGGGCGACACCCCCAGCGGCCGCCCGAAGCCGCCGGAGCGGGTCAGCACCAGGCCGGGGATGCGGTCCAGCAGGTCCGCCAGCGACAGGCCGTGGAAGTACTGCAGCTCCGCCGGCCCGAACACCCACGACCCGTCCGAGAAGCCGTGGGACGGCGGGAGGGGATGGTCGGGGAAGGTGGGCGCCGCGGCCGTGGTGTCGACCTTGGTGGAGTCGCCCTTCGGCCCCGGCAGCGTGTCCGCCCGCACCGCCTCGCCGGGGATGGCGACCTGCGCGCTGTCGCGGCGCGGCCGGGGCGTGGTGTCGCGCGGTGCGGGCGCGGGCGGGCGCGCGGGGACGGTGTCGCGCTGCGCCAGGGCGCGCGCGGGCGCCGCGAGGGCCAGCGCGAGCGCGGCGAGGGCGGCGGCGTGGCGCGCCCTCATCCGGCGCGCGAGAGCACCCACTCCACGAACAGGCGGGTGGGAGCGCCGGTGGATCCCTTGCTCAGGTACGCCAGCTTCCCGTCGCCGTAGGCCGTGCCCGCCACGTCCAGGTGCGCCCAGGGGAAGCCGTCGACGAACTCGCGGAGGAACCAGCCGGCGGCGATCGCGCCGGCGGGCCGGCCGCCCGAGTTCTTGAGGTCGGCGTAGTCACCGCGGATCTGCTCGCGGTACTCGTCGTACATCGGCAGCGGCCAGCAGCGCTCGCCGGTGCGGTCGCCCGCGCGGCGCAGCTCCTCCACCAGCGCGTCGTCGTTCCCCATCACCCCCGAGGCCTGGTGGCCGAGGGCGACCACGCAGGCGCCGGTGAGCGTCGCGGCGTCCACCACGGCGGCGGGGTCGAAGCGCTTCGCGTAGTGCAGCGCGTCGGCCAGGATCAGCCGCCCCTCGGCGTCGGTGTTCACCACCTCGATGGTCTTCCCCGACGCCGCGCGGAAGATGTCGCCGGGCTTCATGGCGCGGCCGCCCAGCAGGTTCTCGGAGCTGGGGACGATGCCGACCACGTTCGCCTTCACCCCCAGCTCGCCGAGGGCCTGCATGGCGCCCAGCACGGCGGCGCCGCCGCACATGTCGAACTTCATGTCCTCCATCCCCGCCGCGGGCTTGATGGAGATGCCGCCCGCGTCGAAGGTGAGCCCCTTCCCCACGAGCACCAGCGGCTTCCCGCCCTCGGCGCCGCCGCGGTGCTCCAGCACGATCAGCCGCGGCTCCTCGTCGCTGCCGCGGGCGACCGCCAGCAGTGCGCCCATCCCCTCGGCCTCCATCTCCGCCGGGCCCAGGACGGTGACCTTCATCCCGAAGCGCCCGCCGATCTCCTGCGCGACGGAAGCGAGGTACGACGGGGTGGCGACGTTCCCCGGCAGGTTCCCGAGGTTGCGCGCCAGGTTCGCCGCGCGCCCCACGACGTCTCCGACGCGGGCGCCCTCCTCCGCCGCCGCGCGGTCCCCGTCCCCCGCGACGACGAGGCCGAGGTCGGCGAGCGCGACCGGCGCCGGCTTGTCGTCGGGGGTGGACTTGAGCTCG
This sequence comes from Longimicrobium sp., assembly GCA_035995965.1. Taxonomy (GTDB): domain Bacteria; phylum Gemmatimonadota; class Gemmatimonadetes; order Longimicrobiales; family Longimicrobiaceae; genus Longimicrobium. The sequence goes on from DASYJZ010000595.1 coordinate 2,669, forward strand.
GTGAAGGCGTAGGCGCCAAGCACCGCGCCCTCCGCCACGGCGCGCGCGGCGTCCCCCGCCGCGACGGAGGTGGTGGGGAGCGCGAACGTGGCGGAGGACGCGCGGAGCTTCGCCGCCTGCTTGGCGGCGGTGCCGCCGGCGCGGCGCAGCTTCTCGGCGGTTACGCCGTCCGCCTTGCCGACGCCGACCAGCAGCACGCGCTCCGCCGCCACGGCGTCTCCCGGGGGATAGAGGACGAGGGTCTCGCCCTCCTTGCCGGCCAGGTCGCCGCGGGCGCGCACGGCGGCGATCGCGCCGCCCAGCGCCTGGTCGAGCGCGGCGGCGGGGGCCACGGCGTCGCCCTCGAACACGGGCACCACCAGCAGCGGCGTCTCCATCCCGGCGAGGGCGCCGCCGACGACGATCACGTTCATGCTTCAGTCCTGTCGATGTCTTCCGGCCCCGCGGACGAGGACGGTTTCACCCGTCCGCGGCGGCGATGTTCCTGCGTTGCTCGCTTCGGGGGCTGACGCTAATGCCCCGGCAATACATCCTTTGGGCTGCCGGTGCCGGTGCGACGACGATCTCGGCGCGGCCCTCAGGATGACGTCTTCAGGGAACCCGAGGATGACAACCCCGCTTACATGTTCGCCACGATCTGCCGGCCGAACTCGGAGCAGGAGACCTTGGTGGCGCCTTCCATCAGCCGCTCGAAGTCGTAGGTCACGGTCTTCCGGGCGATGGCGCCCTCGAGGCCCTTGATGATCAGGTCGGCGGCCTCGCCCCAGCCCAGGTAGCGCAGCATCATCTCGCCGGAGAGGATGACGGAGCCCGGGTTGACCATGTCCTTGCCGGCGTACTTGGGCGCGGTGCCGTGGGTGGCCTCGAAGATGGCGTGGCCGGTCACGTAGTTGACGTTGGCCCCCGGCGCGATGCCGATGCCGCCCACCTGCGCCGCCAGCGCGTCGGAGACGTAGTCGCCGTTCAGGTTGAGGGTGGCGATCACGTCGTAGTCCTTCGCGCGCGTGAGGATCTGCTGCAGGAACGCGTCGGCGATGGCGTCCTTCACGATCAGCCTGCCGGCGTCCTCGGCGGCCTTCTGCGCGGCGTTGGCGGCGTCTTCGCCCTGCGCCTCCTTGATGCGGTCGTACTCGGCCCAGGTGAAGGTGCGGTCGCCGTACTCGCGCTCGGCCAGCTCGTACCCCCAGGTCTTGAAGGCGCCCTCGGTGAACTTCATGATGTTCCCCTTGTGCACCAGCGTCACCGAGCGGCGCCCGTTGCCCAGCGCGTACTCCAGCGCCGCGCGCACCAGCCGCTCCGTGCCCTCGCGCGAGACGGGCTTGATGCCGAAGCCGGAGCTGTCGGGGAAGCGGACCTTCTTGAAGTGGCCGGGGAAGCCTTCGGCGAGGAGCGCGCGGAAGCGGCGGGCCTCGTCGGTGCCCTCCTCGAACTCGATGCCGGCGTAGATGTCCTCGGTGTTCTCGCGGTAGATCACCATGTTCACGTCCCCCGGCCGCTTCACCGGCGAGGGGACGCCCTCGAACCAGCGCACGGGGCGCACGCAGGCGTAGAGGTCCAGGATCTGTCGCAGCGCCACGTTCAGCGAGCGGATGCCGCCGCCGACGGGCGTGGTGAGCGGGCCCTTGATCCCCACCAGGTACTCGCGGAAGGCGTCGAGGGTGGCGTCGGGGAGCCAGCTCCCGGTGCGCTCGAAGCTCTTCTCGCCCGCGAGCACCTCCATCCAGTGGATCTTCCGCTTCCCGCCGTACGCCTTCTCCACGGCCGCGTCGAACACCGGCTGCGAGGCGTTCCAGATGTCGGGCCCGGTGCCGTCGCCCTCGATGAAGGGGAGGATCGGCTGGTCGGGCACGGCGAGCCGCCCGCCGCGGATCTCGACGCGCTCGCCGCCCTGGGGGATGCACGGGGTCCAATCGGTCATGGTTCGATTTCGAGGTAGCGGTGAGTTGAAAAGTGCTTAAGTGCTGAGTGCTAAGTGCTGAACTTCATCGGCGCGTCCAAGCACCTGGCATCTGGCACCCAAGCACTTAGCACTTAGCACTTAGCACTTAGCACTTAGCACTTAGCACTTAGCACTTAGCACTTAGCACTTAGCACTTCCGTTGAAAACAGAGAGCGCGGCAGGGTCGAACTCCCCGCCGCGCCCCTGGAACGCATCGAACCCTAGCGCCGGTCCAGCGGGACCACCGTCTTCCCGCGCGGGCCGATGTACTCCGACGAGGGGCGGATCAGCCGGTTGTCGGCGTACTGCTCCATCAGGTGCGCCGTCCATCCCGGCATCCGGGCGATGGCGAACACCGCGGTGAACAGGTCCATCTCGATCCCCAGCGTGGTGTAGACCGACGCGGAGAAGAAGTCGACGTTGGGGTAGATGCGCTTGCCGCGCTTCTCCATCTCCTCGGCCATGGCCGCGCGGATCTTGTCCGAGAGGTCCAGCCAGCGCGTCTCGCCCGCCTCGGCCATGATCTTGTCGGCCAGCTCGCGCAGCACCTTGGCGCGCGGGTCGGTGGCCTTGTACACGCGGTGGCCGAAGCCCATCACCTTCTTGCCGCCCTCCAGCGCGGCGTGCACCCACGCCCCGGGGTCCTCGCCGCTGGAGTCGATCTCGCGGAGCATGTTCATCACCTCCACGTTGGCGCCGCCATGGCTGGGGCCCTTCAGCGTGCCGATGGCCGAGGTGATGGCCGAGTACACGTCGCTGAGCGTGCCGGCGGTGACGCGCGCCGCGAAGGTCGAGGCGTTCATCCCGTGCTCGGCGTGCAGCACCAGCGCCGCGTCCATGGTGCGGCAGCGGGTGTCGTTCGCCTCCTCGCCGTTGAGCATGTAGAGGAAGTTGTCCGCCATCGAATGCCCCTCGCGGGGCTGCAGCGGCTCCTTCCCCTTGCGCAACCGGTCGTAGGCGGCCACCAGCGTGGGCGTCACCGCGGTGAGGTAGAGCGCCTTGCGCCGCACCTCGTCGGGGGTGATGTCGTCCGCCTTCGGGTCGAACATCCCGAGCGCGGAGACGGCCGTGCGCAACGCCGCCATCGGGTCGGGATCATGCGGGAAGGTGCGCAGCACCGTAAGCACGCGGTCGTCCAGCCGGGCGTGCGCGGCGAGCTCGGCCTTGAACCCGTCGAGCTGCTGCCGGTTGGGGAGCTCCAGGTTCCAGAGCAGGTAGCACACCTCCTCGAAGGTGGTGTTGCGCGCGAGGTCGTCGATGTCGTACCCGGCATAGATCAGCTCGCCCACCTCGCCGTCGATGTCGCTCAGCTTGCTCTGACCGACGACCACGCCCTCCAGCCCCTTGCCAGCCATATCAGACTTCCTCAGAACGCGCGTGCGGGAATTGGATTCGCCAGTGCCGCCCCGGCCCCGGAGACGCCGCCGGCTCCCTCTGCGGGAGCGCGTGGGCGTGCAGCATCCGGGCCACCGCGGGCGCGCCAACATAGCGCGCCCGCCCGCCGCGTCGCAAGCCGCCGGACGCCCGTATCCGGGGTGCCGCGGGCCGCGTCTTGCAATGTACGGGAGCCCGTACGGGGCGCGGGCGCAGCGCCTTTTTTCACGCCGACAGACGCGCGACTGGCCGTGGAGCCGCAACCCGCCGACGCGGAGCTGATCGAGCGCATCCTGGCGGGCGAGCGCGAGCTCTACGCCGGCTTGGTCGCCCGCCACCAGGAGGCGCTCTTCCGCCACGCCGCGGCCATGCTGGGCGACCGCGACGCCGCGGCGGACCTGGTGCAGGAGAGCTTCGTGAAGGCGTTCACGCGGCTGCACACCTGCGACCCGGAGCGCTTCCCGGCGTGGCTCTTCCGCATCCTGCGCAACCGCTGCAAGGACTGGCTGAAGAACCACCGCCAGCGCACCTCGCCGCTGGACGACGACGCGCACCTGGCCCCCGAGAACGACGACCCGGTGCGCACGCTGGAGCGCACGGAGCTGGGCCGCGTGGTGGACGCCGCCCTGCTCCGCCTCCCCGCCGCCCAGCGCGAGGCGTTCCTGCTGAAGCACGTGGACGGGCTCAGCTACGAGGAGATGGCCGAACGCCTCGACACCGGCGTGAGCGCGCTGAAGATGCGGGTGATGCGGGCCCGCGAGGCGCTGCAGGCGCTGCTGCGGGACGTG
>DASYJZ010000596.1:0-4807 GCA_035995965.1 Longimicrobium sp.
GCCCCCGCGGGCTGCCCGATCCACCCCCCCCTTCGGAGACGCATGATGAGGCGCAGAACAATCGTGAGCTTGCTGGCCGCGCTGTTCGCGAGCGGTCCGCTCTACGCACAGACGGGGCAGGTCACCGGCACCGTCACCTCGTCCGAGGGAGGGCGGCCCCTGTCGGGGGCCACGGTGGCGGTGGTCGGGGCCTCGCAGCGCGCGGTGACCGGCCCCGACGGGCGGTACACCCTCGCCGGCGTCGCCGCCGGCACGCGCCGGCTCTCCGCCAACACCATCGGGCACGCGACCTCGTCGGCCGACGTGAACGTGGGCTCGGGGCAGACGGCCACGCACAACTTCGTGCTGCAGCCGCTGGCGGTGGCGCTGCAGGGCGTGGTGGCCGTGGGCTACGGCGAGCGGCGCGTCCGCGACGTGACCGGCTCGGTGCAGGCCGTCTCGGCCGACCAGTTCAACACCGGCCGCGTGGTCAGCCCGGAGCAGCTCATCCAGGGCAAGGTGGCCGGCGTGCAGGTGATCACCTCCGGCGAGCCGGGGGGTGGCACCCGCATCCGCATTCGCGGCGGCACCTCGGTGAACGCCAGCAACGATCCCCTCTTCGTGATCGACGGCGTGCCGCTGGAGGCGGGGGGCGGCCTCTCGTCGGGGCGCAACCCGCTGAACTTCATCAACCCGAACGACATCGAGCGCGTCACGGTGCTGAAGGACGCCTCCTCCACCGCGATCTACGGGTCGCGCGGGGCCAACGGGGTGATCATCGTCGAGACCAGGACCGGGTCCTCGCGCGGGCCGCAGTTCACCTACAGCACCACGGCGTCGACCTCGCGGATCACCCGCCAGCCCGACATGCTGAGCACGGCGGAGTTTCGCGCGGCCATGCAGCAGCACCAGCCGGGCCGCGTGGCGATGCTGGGCACCGCCAACACCAACTGGCGCGGCGCGGTGGAGCGCAACGGCGTCGGCCAGGAGCACCAGCTTGCGTTCTCCGGGGCCGGGCAGGCCAGCAACTACCGGATCTCGCTGGGCTACCTGGACCAGCAGGGCGTGGTGCGGGGCTCGGAGACGAAGCGCGCCTCCCTGGCCTTCAACTACAACCAGCGCCTCTTCAGCGACCGGCTGAACCTGCGCGCCAGCGCGCGCGGCTCGCGTGCGGAGGACCAGTACACGCCGGGCTCCGTGCTGGGGAGCGCCACCGTCTTCGACCCGACCCAGCCGATCCGTACCGCAACGGGCGAGTTCTGGGAGCAGCTCACCTTCAACCCCGGCCAGGCGCTGAACAACCCGGTGGCCGAGCTGCTCCAGGTGGTGGACAACGGAAGAACCTACCGCAGCCTGGGCAACCTGGAGGCGCGCTACCGCTTCCCCTTCCTCGAGGGTCTCTCCGGCACGGCGCGCCTGGGCTACGACGTCGCCAAGTCCGAGCGCCGCGGCTTCCTGCCCAGCACCCTGCAGGCGCAGCTCGAGAACCCGGTGGCGTGCGATCCGGCTCCCGCTCCGTGCGTTCCCGCTGCCCAGCGGACAGGCACGGTGAGCCGGTCCACCCCGGGCGAGACCACCGGCCTGCTCGACGCGTTCCTGACCTACACCCGGCATCTCGGTGCGGCCAACAGCGACGTGGATGCGACTGCCGGCTATTCGTACCAGGACACCAACGGCGACTATCCCTCGTTCTATGCGCGTGGCCTCACCTCCGACGCGCTCGGCGTGAACGGCGTGCCTACCGCGCTGGTGAACGTCCCCACCATCTACACGCGCGAGAGCAAGCTGATCTCGTTCTTCGGCCGGGCGAACTACACGCTGGCGGACAAGTACCTGGCGACGGTCAGCGTGCGCCGCGACGGCTCCTCGCGCTTCGGCCCCGCCAACCACTGGGGGACCTTCCCCGCGGTGGCGCTGGGGTGGCGCGTCAGCGAGGAGCCGTGGCTGCGCGGCGTCGGCTGGCTGTCTGACCTGAAGGTGCGCGGGTCCTGGGGCATCAACGGCAACCAGGCGATCCGCGACTACCTGTGGATCTCCTCTTACGACTACAGCGACCGGTTCGCGCAGGTGCAGTTCGGCAACACCTTCGTGACGACCATCCGCCCCACCGCGGTGGACACCACCATCCGGTGGGAGCAGACCAAGTCGTCGAACGTGGGCTTCGACTACGGGCTGTTCGACGACCGGATCACCGGCTCGGTCGACTACTACGTGAAGAACACCAGCGACCTGCTGTTCACCATCCCGGTGCCCGCCGGGACGAACCTGTCGAACTACGTCACCACGAACATCGGCAGCATGCAGAACCGCGGCCTGGAGCTGAGCGTCAACGGCCGGGTCCTGGACGGCGGGCCCCACCGCCTGTCGTGGAACGCGAACTTCAACGCCTCGACCAACCGCAACCGGCTGACGAGCATCAACGCGGCCGCCTCGTCGGCGCAGCAGATCCTGGTGGGCGGCATCGCCGGCGGCGTGGGCGGCAACATCCAGATCCTGCGGCCGGGGGTCCCGGTCAACGCCTTCTACGTGTTCGAGCACCGGCGCGACGCCAACGGCAAACCGATCAGCGACGTCAAGGGTGGGGTGCAGCTCCCCGACACGGCGATCTACGTGGACCGCAACGGCGACCACCAGATCACCGACGACGACAAGCGCCCCTTCCACAGCCCGACGCCCAGGTGGATCCTCGCGCACAGCTCGCAGTTCGGCTTCCGCAACCTGGACCTGGGCTTCACACTGCGCGCGTACCTGGGCAACTACGTCTACAACAACACCGCCTCGGCGAACGGCTGGTACGACGAGCTGAACCAGGCCGCCGGCCCGATCAACCTGCACCGTTCGGTGCTGAAAACGGGGTTCGTCCGGTCGCAGTTCTACTCCGACTTCTACGTGGAGGACGCCTCGTTCCTGCGCATGGACAACATCACCCTGGGCTACACCCTGCCCAGGACGCGTGCCTTCCAGAGCATCCGGGTTTCCGGGACGGTGCAGAACGCGTTCACCGTCACCGGATACAGCGGGGTCGATCCCGAGGCCTTCGCGCAGACCCCCACCGGGCCCCTGTTCGGCATCGACAACGTGGTCTATCCGCGCTCGCGCACCTTCTCGCTCGGCGTGACCCTCGGTTTCTGAGCCCAGTGCTTCTCCAGCCCTTTTGCAGAGGACGGAAGAAATGAACACCAGAGTGCTCAAGACACTCGCCGTCGGAGCGGTCGCGCTCCTCGGGGCGGTGGCGTGCACCGACATCACCACGCAGCCGAAGAGCAACCCCACGGGGGCCAACATCTTCAACGACCCCAGGTCGTACCAGGCGTTCCTGGCGAGGATCTACGGCGGCCTGCAGGTCACGGGGCAGGCCGGCCCCGCGGGTCTCCCGGACATCCAGGGGATCGACGAGGGGTTCTCCCACTACCTGCGGCAGTACTGGCAGCTCGAGGAGCTCCCGACCGACGAGGCCATCATCGGATGGGGTGACCCGACCCTGCCGGAGCTCAACACCCAGCTCTGGGGATCGGGCAACCTCTTCGTGTCGGCCATGTACTACCGCGTCTTCTTCCAGGTCATGCTCGCCAACGAGTTCCTGCGGGAGACCACCGACGCCAAGCTCCAGTCGCGCGGCGCCAGCCAGGCGCTGGTCGACCAGGTGCACCAGTACCGCGCGGAAGCGCGCTTCCTGCGGGCGCTCTCCTACTGGCACGGGGTCGACCTCTTCGGAAACATCCCCCTGGTCACCGAGGCCGACCCGATCGGCCTCACGCCGCCCAAGCAGAGCACCCGCACGGCGGTGTACGACTACGCGGTGAGCGAGCTGAACGCCATCCTGCCGCTGCTCCCGGCGCCCCACGCCGGAGAGTACGGGCGCGCCGACCGGGGGGCGGCGCTGATGCTGCTCGCGAAGCTCTACCTGAACTCGGCGGTGTACACCGGCACCCCGCGCAACGCGGAGGCCCGCGCGGCCGTCGAGGCGATCATCACCTCGAACGCGTACTCGCTGGACCCGAGCTACATCCACCTCTTCCAGGCCAACAACCACACCTCGCCGGAGATCATCTTCCCGGTGCCCTTCGATGGGCAGCACACCCAGACCTACGGGGGGATGACCTTCCTGGTGCACGCGGCGGTGGGCGGCAACATGAACGCGGCCAACTACGGGATCGACGGCGGCTGGTGGGGGCTGCGGGTGCGTCCCGAGGTCTACAACCTGTTCACCGCCGCCGACCAGCGCTCCGCGGTCTTCTTCACGAACGGGCAGTCGGCCGACATCAACAGCGTCGGCGACTTCTTCCAGGGCGTGGGTGCCCCGAAGTACCGCAACGTGACCTCCACCGGCGCCCCGGGAGGGCATCCGGTGTTCCCGGACACCGACTTCCCGATGTTCCGCCTGGCCGACGCGTACCTGATGTACGCGGAGGCCGTGCTGCGCGGCGGCGGCGGGAGCCAGGCGCAGGCGCTGACGTACGTGAACGCCGTCCGCCAGCGTGCCTACGGCAACACCACCGGCGACATCACCGCCGCGCAGCTCACGCTCGCCTTCCTGAAGGACGAGCGCTCCCGCGAGCTGCTGTGGGAGGCGCACCGCCGCACCGACCTGGTCCGCTTCGGCCAGTACAGCACCGCGGGCGTCTGGCAGTGGAAGGGCGGCGTGAAGGCGGGCGCGACCACCGCGGCGTTCCGGAACCTGTATCCGATCCCGGCGTCGGAGATCTCGGCCAACCCGAACCTGACGCAGAATGCGGGCTACTGATCGCGTCTCGCGCGGCCCGGGGAAACACCCCGGGCCGTGCGGGTCCGGCCGGTACGCCTTGCAGGGCCCCGTCGTCCGCCAGGC
>DASYJZ010000597.1:0-11598 GCA_035995965.1 Longimicrobium sp.
GGTGGCGCTGGTGGGCAAGCATCCCGTCATCGACCGCGACCGCTTCGGCGAGACCGTGGCCCGGAACCGCGGCGCCGCCGTGAAGGTGACCTACGACCTCGAGTCCGCCTACCGCTGGCTCGGCCTCGATCCGCCGGACGATTAGCTCTGGCCTCTCTGTTCCTCTGCGTCTCTGCGTGAAACGGCCGTTCGCTGACTCGAGGACGCGCCACGCTGTCCCCTCGCCCGTCCCGCCGCGTCCCCGTCCGGGGACACGATTCCCCGCCGCAAACCCTCGTTTTTCACCCAACCGCAAGCGTCGCATTCGGTTACCGGATCGGGCCCACCCGGAACGCGGCTTGCTGCCCCGCACTGCAGCTTCCTGCCCCACCCGGAGACGAACCCGATGCGCATCCCGACTGTCGCCGCACTCCTCCTGCTCGCCGGCGCCGCCGCCCCCGCGGCCGCCCGCGCGCAGGACGCCGGACCCTACCGCTCCGAAGCCATTCCCGACCGCCGCGCGCCCGCCTACGACGGCTACGACGACGGCTACGACCGTTCCGACGGGCGCGACGGCTACCGCCAGCAGCAGCTGGGCGTGCGCGTCTCGCTCGAGAACCAGCGCGACCTCTTCCGCCCCGGCGAGGTCACGCGCGTGCTGGTGCGCGCCACGCAGGACGCGTACGTGGCGGTGATCAACATCACCCCCGACGGCGACGTGGACTTCCTCTGGCCGAACGACTACTACGGCGACGGCTACATGCGCGGCGGGGCCCAGTACGCCGTGACCTCGCGCGGAGGCGTGCGCGGGCTGCGCATCGGCTCGGGGTACGGGATCGGCTACGTGCTGGCGGTCGCTTCGGACGAGCCTCTCGACCTGCGGCGCGTGCGCGAGTACTACTACCGCCGCTCCGCCTCGTGGGACCCGAACACCAACGTGGTGGGCGACCCCTTCCGCGCCATGGAGCACCTGGCGCGGCTGCTGGTGCCCGATTACGACGACGGCTACGGCGCGGTGGACTGGTACACCTACCACGTGGGGAGCACCCGCTACCGCTACCCGCGCTACGCCTGCTACGAGGGCTACGGCTCCTGGTACACCAGCCGCAGCTCGTACTACGACGGGTGCGACCGGGTGCGGGTGTTGCTGGTGCAGGCCCCGTACTATTATGACACCCGCTACTACCGCGGAGACCGCTCGCGCTACTACCGCCGCTGGTACGCCGACGACGGCTACAACGGCCGCCGCTACGGCGATGGGCGCGACGGGCGCGACGGGCGCCGCTCCGACCCGCAGCACGGGTACAAGGACGGCACCTCCGGCTCCGATCGCGCGACGGGCTCGCCCAACCGCCGCCCCTTCGTGCGCTCGGCCGACGCGCCCCCGCCGCGGCCACGCTCCGGAGACGGCGACGTCCGCGGCTCCGACCGCGAGCAGGACGGCGGCGGATCGGCGGTGCGGCCGTCCACGCGCCAGCGGCCCACGCTGGAGCGCCGCCCCGCCGAGTCGGAGCCGGTGCGGGTGACCGGGCAGCGCGAGCCGCGCTCCGAGCCGCGCTCGTCCGAGCCGAGGTACTCCGAGCCGCGGCGCGAGTCGCCGCCGTCGCGCGAGCCGCGCGTGGAGCAGCCCCGTCGCGAGCCGGCGCCGCAGCAGCGCGCCGAGCCCCGGTCGGAGCCGCGCTCGGAGCCCAGGTCCGCGCCGCCCCCGGCGCGCGACGGGGGGAGTTCCGGACGTTCAGCCCCTGCGGAGCGGCCCCGGGTCGTGTCTCCGCAAGGGTAGCCGGCGGGCCGAGCGGCCCGCCCCACCCCACGAGGAGTCGCTCGCCCATGACCGCACGCACCACCGTCCTCTCCGCCGCGCTGGCGCTCGTCGCCGGCGCGGCGCCCGCGTTGGCCCAGGCGCCGCGCGCCGCGGTCGCCCCGCCCCGCGTCCCCGCGGCGGTCGCGGCCGCGGCCAACGTCATCACCATCGACGACGCCCGGGCACGGCTGGAGTTCATCTCGTCGGACTTCATGCGCGGGCGCGACACGCCCAGCCCCGAGCTGAACATCGTCGCCTCGTACCTGGTCTCCAACTACCGGGCGATGGGCCTCCAGGCCGGTGGCGAGGGCGGCACCTTCTACCAGTGGTATCCCTACCCCCTGCGCCGCCTGAACGCGAGCGCCGCGCGCCTCCAGGTGCAGGGCGGAACTGCGCCGGTTGAGCTCGCCGCGGGCCGCGACTTCTTCACCGCCGGCGGCACCGCCGGCGAGCTCACCGGTCCCCTGGTCTACGTCGGCCGCGCGCCGGACGCGGCGATGGGGGCGGGGTCGCTGCAGGGCCGCATCGCCGTGGCCGCGCTGCCGGGCGTGGGGAACCGCGACTGGCGGCTGGAGCGCAACCGCATCCGCAACGCCGCGCGCCGCGCGGGCGCCACGGCCGTGGTCTTCGTGCTCGACGCGCCCTGGACGGCCGACTCGGTGGCGAAGTACGCCGGGCTCGCCGAGCGCCCGTCGCGCTCGCTGGGCGCCACGCTGGCCTACCCGCAGTTCCTGCTCACGCAGGAGGCCGCCGGCCGCGTCTTCCGCGCGGCGGGGCTGGACCTGGCGCAGCAGTGGCAGGGCGGCGCCGCTCCGTCGTTCGCGCCGGTGCCGCTCGCCGGCCTCACCGCCGGCGCCGCGCTCCCGATGCAGGAGGTCGACCAGGCGCGCGCGCCCAACGTGATCGCCGTCATCCCCGGGAGCGACCCCGTGCTCCGCAACGAGTACGTGGTGCTCTCGGCGCACATGGACCACGTGGGGGTGGGCCAGCCGGTGAACGGCGACTCCATCTACAACGGCGCCGACGACGACGGCTCGGGGACCACGGGGATCCTGGAGGTGGCGCGGGCCTTCGCGTCCATGCCGACCCGGCCCAGGCGGTCGATCGTGATCCTCCACGTCTCGGGCGAGGAGAAGGGGCTGATCGGCTCGGAGTGGTTCTCCGACCATCCGACGATCCCGCTCGACCGGATCGTGGCGGACATCAACATCGACATGATCGGCCGCAACAACCCCGACAGCGTGGTGGTGATCGGCAAGACGTACTCGTCGCTGGGGGCCACGGCCAACGCGGTGCAGCGCGCCCACCCGGATCTGCACCTCACCCTGGCCGACGACATCTGGCCGCAGGAGCGCTTCTTCTTCCGCTCCGACCACTTCAACTTCGCGCGCAAGGAGGTCCCGGCGATCTTCTTCTTCAGCGGGGTGCACCCGGACTACCACCGCCCGAGCGACGAGGTGTCGAAGATCGACTTCGACAAGCTCACCCGCATCGCGCGGATGGCGTTCTACGTGGCCTGGGACGTCGCCAACGCGCCGCAGCGGCCCACCTGGGACCCGAAGGGCCTGCAGGAAGTCCGCGGGATGACGCGCTAGGCAAACAAAAAGAAAATCTCACGCAGAGCCGCAGAGCCGCGGAGAAAAGACGCTGTTCATGTCTTTCTCTGCGGCTCTGCGGCTCTGCGTGAGATGAAGGTGAATCGAGGCGTGAACGACAGCCTTGGCGACCGTTGGGATGCGGAATAGATTGTAACCTATGTCCACGTTTGATCAGATTGCCGCCCCCGTCGAAGAGTCGCTCGACGCGGCGCGTGAGGTGCTTTCCCGCTTCTGGGGCTACCCGGACTTCCGTCCCGGGCAGGACGCCGCCGTGCGCAACGTGCTTTCCGGCGGCGACGCGCTCATCGTGATGCCGACGGGCGGCGGGAAGAGCATCTGCTACCAGGTGCCGGCGATGCTCCTCCCGGGCGTCACCCTCGTGGTGTCGCCCCTCATCTCGCTGATGAAGGACCAGGTCGACAACCTCGCGGCCGTCGGCCTCCCGGCCACCTTCATCAACTCCTCGCTCTCCGGCTCGGAGATGGCGGAGCGCCTGAACGGCGCCGAGCAGGGGCGCTACAAGCTCCTCTACGTCGCCCCCGAGCGCTTCGACTCCGACGCCTTCCAGCACCGCCTGGCCACCCTCGACGTCTCGCTGCTCGCCATCGACGAGGCGCACTGCGTCTCCGAGTGGGGGCACGACTTCCGGCCCTCGTACCTGCGCCTGGGGCGGGTGCGCAAGCTCCTGCGCAACCCGCCGATCGCGGCGCTCACGGCGACGGCGACGGAAGAGGTGCGGCGCGACATCGTCCGCCAGCTCGGGCTTCGCACCCCGCGCGTGCTGGTGACGGGGTTCGACCGGCGCAACCTGATCTGGCACGTGCTGAAGGCGAAGAACGACAGCGAGAAGGACCGCATGCTCCTCAAGCTCCTGAAGGGGCGCGAGGGCTCGTCCATCGTCTACGCCTCCACCCGCAAAAACGTCGACGCGCTCAGCTCGCTGCTGAACGGCTCGGGCGTGCCCTGCGTCGGCTACCACGCGGGGCTGCTGGACCGCGACCGCAAGCGCATCCAGGACCGCTTCATGAGCGGCGACTCGCGCGTGGTGGTGGCGACCAACGCCTTCGGCATGGGGATCGACAAGAGCGACGTGCGCATCGTCGTCCACTACAACATGCCCGGCAACCTGGAGGCGTACTACCAGGAAGCCGGCCGCGCCGGGCGCGACGGCGGCCCGTCGGACTGCGTGCTGCTGCACGCCTACGCCGACCGCTTCACCCACGAGTTCTTCATCGACGTCGCCAACCCGCAGCGCGAGGCGGTGGAGAACGTGCTGCGCGTCCTGCGCCGCGACGCCGACCCGCGCGGGATCTGCCTGACCGCGCCCGACCAGATCGCCCGCGAGCTGAAGCGCTTGCTCAAGAGCGACAAGCAGGTGGGCGCCGCGGTGCGCATCCTGGAGCAGCACGGGATCGCGAAGGCCGCCCCCGCCGGCGGCCAAGGGGTGCGCCTGCGCCTCCTCGCCACCCCCGAGCGCATCTCCGCCGAGCTGGCGGGGCGCGAGGCCGAGCTGCACTTCCTGCGGGCGCTCTGGAAGGCCGGCGGGGGAGAGAAGGTGTACCGCGGCGTGGAGCTGGAGTGGCGGCAGCTCGCCCGCGCCGCCGGCGACGGCTCGGCGTCGGACCTGTTGGACGGGCTGCAGCAGGAGAGCTTCCTGGAGTGGCGGTCGGGCTCCGAGGGCGTCTGGGTGATCGACCGCGCCACCCCCGTCAACAAGCTCGCCATCGACTGGGCGGCGCTCGACACCAAGCGCGACCGCGACCTGGGCAAGCTGCAGAAGATGCAGATCTACGCCTACACCAGGGACTGCCGGCGCGGCTTCGTGCTCCACTACTTCGGCGACTCGGCGGCGATGAAGCGCTGCGGCGCCTGCGACAACTGCCTGCAGGCCGAAGACGGCCTCGCCGCGCGCCACGGCATCGAGCTGAACGACGCGCCGGCCGGCCCGCCCTCCGCGCAGCCCCGGCGCGAGCGCCAGCCCCGCGGCCGCCTCCCGGTCGAGTTCCGCCGCGACCGCCGCGCCGCCCGCGCCGACGGCTACGACCTTTCGACGGATGGCGAGATCACCGTCCGCGGCGGCGCCGACCGCCTGTGCGACGCGCTGCGCACGCTGCGGAAGGAGCTCGCCCGCAAGCACGACCTGCCGCCGTTCATGGTGATGTCGGAAGACGTGCTGAACGCCGTCGCCCGCGCCGAGCCCTCGACGCCCGAGGCGCTCCTCGCCGTCGACGGCGTCACTCCGCGCCTGCTGGAGACCTACGGCGCGCCGCTGATGGAATTACTTCGAGCCCACGCCTCTGGCGCCACCCTCCCGGGCGCCCCCCGTCCTCCGTCCCGCAACGGCGCCGCGTCCTCCGAGGTCCCGTCCGACCCGACCCCCGAGCAGGCCGAGCTCTTCGGCCGCCTGAAGCAGCTCCGCTCCGAGCTCGCGCGCGAGGCCAAGCTCCCCGCCTACTGCGTCTTCGACAACAAGACGCTCATCGCGCTCGCCCGGGCGCACCCGGCGACCGGGAATGAGATGCTCCACGTCTCCGGCGTCGGCCCCGCCAAGCTGGAGAAGTACGGCGAGGCGTTTCTGCGCGTGCTGCGCGGAGAAGGGTGATCGCCGGCGCACAGCGCCAGGGTGAGGGGCTCAGGTCGCCAGCCCGAGCTGCTGCAGGTAGGCGTTGGTGAACGTGGCGCGGGCGGGCGCGTCCAGCAGCCGCTCGCGGGCGGCGACCCACCGGTTCGCCGCGGCGCCGTACGCCCGGCGCACGCCGGCCGCATCCAGCGCGTGCTGCTTCCCCCAGTGGAAGGTGTGGGGGATCTGCCGGTCGTCCAGGGCCTTCCACATCAGCTCGTAGAGCGTGCGCGTGCGGCCGGAGAGTGGCGCGTCCAGCTCCAGGATGCAGGTGGCCGGTGCGAAGCGCTGCCATCCCAGGGTGGCGCCGGTGGCCTTCACGAAGCGGAACGCCACCAGGCTCGCGAAGGGCCCTCGCGTGCGGTTCAGCTCCAGCGCCAGGTCCATCACCTCCGTGGCACGCGCCAGCGGGAGGCCGATGGCCGTGCTGTTCGCCTTGCCGCGCGTGGTGGTGTTGCTGAAGATCTCGCCGATGGTGCCCTGCACGTCCTCCACGTCCTTGTACGCCTGGGCCAGCACGTTGCTGGCGACCGCCGGGATCACCGCGGGGACCTTGTCGGTGATCAGCCCCACGAACGAGATCGCGTCGTCGCCGGGGCCGAAGCCGCCGAACACGTCGGGCGGCGGCGGGTAGCCGGCGCGGAAGGGGCCGCGGTACATGGTGGTCACGTGCACGCCGTTCGCCAGCGAGTACGGGTTCACCACCACCTGGAAGTGGTAGGGCCGCTCGGCGCCGCGCGGGAGCTGCACCCGCGAGAAGTCCAGCGAGTCCAGCGCGTGCCGCAGGCCCGCGTCCAGCGGCATGTGCCGGCGGAACATCCGCAGCAGGAAGACGGGGTCGGTCTCGATCATCACGCCGTGGATGAGCCCGAAGCTGCCGAAGCTCACCAGCGCGGCCGCGAACAGCTCGTCGTCGCGCACCGGCTCGGCGTTCAGGCGCGCGGCGAAGTCGTCGTTCATCACGGGGCGCGACGCGCGCTCCAGCCACACGTGCCGGTTCGGCCCCACCACCAGGTGCAGCCCCACCACGTAGTCCGGGATCGTCCCCACGTCCAGCGCCGACCCGTGCGTCCCCGTCGACAGGGCACCGGCGATGGTCTGGCCGTTGCTGGCGCCCACCGTGCGCAGCGACCGGCCCTCGGCGCGGAGCGAGGTGTTGAGCTGCTGGATGGAGCAGCCGCACTGGGCGAAGCGGAGACCCGCCCGGTCGCCCCCGTAGTTCGGGTGCACCAGGGTGGAGACGTTGTTGAAGTAGAGGTTCAGCCACTTGGTGTTCACCATCCACCCGTCGGTGAGCGGGGCCTCGGTGAAGCTCCACCCCCCGCCCAGCGCGCGCAGCCGCACCCCCTGCGTCTGCGCGTCGCGCACCAGCTTCAGCAGCGCGCGCGTGGCCCCGTTGTACTGCTCCAGCGCGCTCCCCTCCAGCGGGTTGTGCACGTCCCAGAGCGCCCGGATCGGCTTCGTGAACGTCTCGTGCTTGGGCGTCCAGCTATGCTGCCCGGTGTCGACCACGCGGGCCTCGGCGGCGGTCGGGGTGCTCATGTTCCCTCCCCGGGAGCCAGGGGGATCGCCGAGATCGTTCCCGGCGGCTGCTGGCGCTTGCCGCACTTGTACTCCACCCGTAGCGGCGACCAGAGGCCCAGGGTGAGCACGGTGGCCAGCGTGGTGCCCAGGTTGGTGGTCACGCGCACCTGGTCCAGCGCGTTGCTGTCGTCGCACTCGCGCGCCAGCGCCATCTGCGGCTTGTTCACCAGCCCCCATGCATACGAGTTGATCGTCCGGCTGTGCCACTCTTCGGCCGGGTCGAAGCGCGGCGCGGCGACGTAGTAGTGGTAGCACCCCGTGCAGAGCACGAAGAGCAGCCCCACCGCCGGCCGGGCGCGGCGGAATCGGTGTCGGAGCACGCTGCCTCCTCCTGGTGCGGGTTGGGTGATGCGGGGAGATGGAATCCGGTCGGCAAGCACGCCCGGAGAGCGCGGAAGAGCTGCGGAATAATTGGGCGAATCCGATCTTTCGGCGCGGCGCGGCACGTGAGCGGCCCCATCCCAATGTCGGCGGCCGGTGCCGGGCGCGCAACGATTTCGTCGCCTGATCAGGGAATGATCGTCCTTTTGCAGAGGCGCGGGAGCCGCAGATGGGCTGCCGCGTCTCCTCTGCGGCTCCGCGGCTCTGCGTGAGATCGCCGTAGCGGGGCCATGGACTGGCCCAATCTTTCGGGAATCCTCCGGCTCGCGTAGATTTCCACGGTTTCGCCACACCCCCGAGCACCGACGCGAACGGACTGCAGGCATAGCGCATGGAAGATCGGTACTTCGACGAGAACCACCGGATGATCCGCGAGATGGTGCGCGATTTCGCCGAGAACGAGATCGCGCCCGTGGCGGGGGAGCTGGACAGGTCCGCCGAGTTCCCGTGGGAGAACGTCAAGAAGATGGGCGAGCTGGGGCTCTTCGGCATCCCCTGGCCCGAGGAGCTGGGCGGCGCCGGGATGGACGGCATCGCCTACATGATCGTGATCAACGAGCTGGCCCGCGTCGACGCCAGCCACGCCATCACCGTCTCCGCCCACACCACCCTGGGCTCCTCGCCCATCGTCAACTTCGGCACGCCGGAGCAGAAGGAGCGCTACATCCCGCTCGTCGCCTCGGGGCAGGTGCTGGCCGGCTTCGGGCTCACCGAGCCGGGCGCCGGCTCCGACGCCGGGGGGACGCAGACCACCGCGGTGAAGGTGGACGGGGGCTGGGTGCTGAACGGGAGCAAGATCTTCATCACCCACGCGGGGGTGGGCGAGGTGTTCGTGGTCACCGCGCAGACCGACCGCGAGAAGGGGACGAAGGGGATCACCTCGTTCATCGTCACCAAGCCCACGACCGACCTGGCGAAGGCCGCGGAGCTGGGGATCGGCCACGCCGACTCGCTGGAGTACACGAAGGGCGTACGGGCGGGGAAGAAGGAGGACAAGATGGGGTGGCGCGCCAGCGACACCCGCGAGCTGGTGCTCGAAGACGCCTTCGTCCCCGACCGCGACGTGCTGGGCGAGGTCGGCATGGGCTTCGTGAACTTCATGAAGACGCTCGACGCCGGCCGCATCGGCATCGGCGCGCTCTCCCTGGGGCTCGCCGAGGGCGCCTACGAGCAGGCGCGCAGCTATGCCCTGGAGCGGAAGCAGTTCGGGCAGCCGATCGCCGACTTCCAGGGGATCCAGTTCATGCTGGCCGACATGGCCACCGAGATCGAGGCCGCGCGGCACCTGGTGTACCACGCCGCCTGGCTGAAGGAGCAGGGAAAGCCGTTCACCCGCGAGGCGGCCATGGCCAAGCTCTTCGCCAGCGAGGCGGCCATGCGCGTGACCACGAAGGCCGTGCAGGTGCACGGCGGCTACGGCTACACCACGGACTACCCGGTGGAGCGCATGATGCGCGACGCCAAGATCTGCGAGATCGGCGAGGGGACGAGCGAGATCCAGCGGCTGGTGATCGCGCGCCACCTCCTGCGCGAGCTCACCCACTGACCGCAGCCGCCCCGGCCCACCACCGCGGGCGGCCCAGAGAGGCCGTACACATGGTTCGATCCATCGAGCGCGGCGGCGCAGGGAGCGCCCCGCCGGGTCGGCCCGCGTCCCCCGGGGTCCGCGCCCGCCTCCTCGCACGCGAGGAGGCGGCGTGAAGCGCGAGATCCTGATGAACACCACCGCCCGCGAGACGCGCGTCGCCATCCTCGAAGACGACGTGCTGGTCGAGCTCATGGTTGACCGGCCCGACGCGGCGCGGATGGTGGGCGACATCTACAAGGGGCGGGTCGAGGCGGTGCTCCCCGGCATCCAGGCCGCCTTCGTGGACGTGGGCACCGAGAAGGCCGCCTTCCTCCACGTGAGCGACGTGGCGCTGGACGAGGACGACGAAGACGAGGAGCCCGGCTCCGCCGCGCCCGCCGACGAGGAGGACGCGGCCAACGGCGCCGGGAGCCAGGGCGGGGGAGGCGGCCGCCGCAGCCGCGCCTTCCCGCCGATCCAGGACATCGTCAAGAAGGGGCAGGACCTGCTGGTGCAGGTCTCCAAGGAGCCCATCGGCACCAAGGGCCCCCGCGTCACCGCGCACATCTCCCTCCCGGGGCGCTTCCTGGTCTACATGCCCGGGAGCGACCACGTGGGCGTCTCCCGCAAGATCGAAGACCGCGAGGAGCGCGCGCGGCTGCGCGCCCTGGCCCGCGAGGCGCTGCCGCCAAAGGCGGGCGGGGTGATCGTGCGCACGGTGGGCGAGGAGCTGAACAAGGAGGTCTTCGAGCGCGAGCTGAAGGCGCTGATCGCCCTCTGGAAGCAGATCCAGAAGAAGGCGGCCAAGGCGCGCGCCCCCGCGGCGGTGCACCGCGAGGCCAAGCTGGTGGCGGGGATCATCCGCGACCTCTTCAGCCAGAAGGTCGACTCCCTGATCGTCGACAGCACCCAGGTGTTCGGCGACGTGAAGGCGTACCTGGAGCAGGTGGACCCCTCGCTGATCGAGCGGGTGAAGCTGTACACCGACCCCAAGCCGCTCTTCGACGCCTACGACATCGAGAGCGAGATCCGCGACGCCTTCCAGCGGCGGGTGAACCTGGCGTCGGGGGGCTACATCATCGTGGAGCCCACCGAGGCGCTGGTCTCGATCGACGTGAACACGGGGCGCTACACGGGGAAGAAGGACCCGGAGAAGACGATCTTCAAGACCAACGTCGACGCGGCGCGCGAGATCGCGCGGCAGGTGCGGCTGCGCGACGTGGGCGGGATCATCGTCTGCGACTTCATCGACATGGAGACCAAGGCGAACCGGGAGAAGGTGCTGCAGGAGCTCCGCCAGCACCTCTCGCGCGACCGGGCGCGCACCAAGGCCTTCCAGGTGAGCGAGCTGGGGCTGATCGAGATGACGCGCCAGCGGGTGCGCGCCTCGCTCTACCACACCCAGACCGAGGCCTGTCCCACCTGCTCCGGCACGGGGCGCATCTTCACCCCCGAGACGGTGGTGCGCCGCATCGAGCGGGCGATCCGCCGCGCCTGGGCCGACGGCAAGGAGAAGAACCTGGTGGTGCGCGTGCACCCCGAGGTCGCCCTCTACCTGCTGGAAGAGGAGCCGGGGTTCATCCGCGGCCTGGAGAAGTCGCTGTCGGTGAAGCTGGCGCTGCGCGACGACCCGCTGATCGCGCAGGACGAGTTCCGGCTGATCTCCGCCGCGGGGCACAACGACCTGACCTCGCGCTTCAACCTGGGATAAGGCGAACGTTTTCACCCGGATGACCGGAGGACCTGGAGAGACCGCGTGCGGTCCCTCCAGTCCTCGGGGTGAGCCAATCTGCTGATTTTAGGCGCCTCTCAGGGTTGACAGTCGCGCGGAATGGTGCGAAATTCCTCGTCTTGCCCGTTTTCGGGCAATGACCGACCGTGCCAACCGGAGTCATCGCAAACCATGTACGCCATCATCCGCCTCGGCGGCCACCAGTACCGGGCCGAGCCGGGCAAGACCATCCGCATCCAGTCGATGGATGTGCAGCCAGGCGAGACCGTCAAGTTCGAGGAGGTCCTCCTCGGCGCCGACGGCGACACCATCAAGCTGGGCGCCCCGATGCTCGAT
>DASYJZ010000598.1:0-1844 GCA_035995965.1 Longimicrobium sp.
GTGCGCCGGGAGCACCCGCCGCAGCGAGGCGCGCATCTCCACCGGCGACAGGTCGGGGGACGACGACGCCACGTAGCCCACCAGCCGGCGGTCGCCCGCGGGGGCGTCGCGCAGCGCCACCAGTGCGTCGCGCACGCCCGGGAGCGCGGCCAGCGCCGCCTCCACCTCGCCCGGCTCCACGCGGAAGCCGCGGATCTTCACCTGCTGGTCCAGGCGCCCCAGGTACTCCAGGGTGCCATCGGGGTTGCGGCGCGCGCGGTCGCCGGTGCGGTACAGCCGCGCGCCCGGCTCGGCGGAGAACGGGTCGGGGACGAAGCGCTCCGCCGTCAGCGCGGGGCGGCCCTGGTAGCCGCGCGCCACCCCCGCGCCCCCCGCGCACAGCTCGCCCTCCTCGTCCTCCGCCACCGGCCGCAGCGCCGCGTCCAGCAGCTGCGCGGTGGTGCGGGCGAGCGGCCGGCCGATGCTCACGGTGGCGCCCACCTCGTCGGCTTCGCGCACCACGTGGCAGGTGGTGAAGGTGGTGACCTCGGTGGGCCCGTAGCCGTTCACGAAGGTGAGCCGGGGATTCGCCCCGAGCACCCGCCGCACGTGCGCGGGCGAGACCACGTCGCCGCCCGACAGGAGGTACCGGACCCCCGCGAACGCCTCGGGGTGGGCGTCGGCCATGGGGTGGAAGAGCCCCGAGGTCAGCCAGAGCGTGGTGACGCCGTGTGCCTGGACGAACGCCGCCAGCTCGCCCAGCGACGGCGTGTGCGGGGGATGAAGGACCAGCCGCGCGCCGCACGACAGCGGCCCCCAGATCTCGAAGGTCGAGACGTCGAAGGCGATGGGGACGAACTGCAGGAAGGTCTCATCGGGCGCGTAGCGGCACCACGCGCCCCCCTCCAGCAGGCGGGCGACGGCGCGGTGCGGCACCATCACCCCCTTCGGCCGCCCGGTGGAACCCGAGGTGAACAGCACGTACGCCAGGCTCCCGGGCGCGGCCCCGCTCTCGAACGGCGCCGCGCTCTCGTGCGCCGCGTCGGCCTCCGCGCGGTCCAGCGGCTCCACCCGCACGCTGGCGGGAAGGCGCTCCGCGGCCCGCGCCTGCGCCAGCACCAGCCGCACGCCGCCGTCCTCGATCATCCCGGCCAGGCGCTCGCGCGGGTAGGCGGGGTCCAGCGGCACGTACGCGGCGCCCGCCTTCAGCACCGCCAGCAGGGCCACCACCAGCTCCAGGCTCCGCCCGGCGCAGACCCCCACCCGCGACTCCACCCCCACGCGCAGGGCGCGCAGCCGGCGCGCCAACCGGGTGGCGCGCGCGTCCAGCTCCGCGTAGGTCAGGGTGGCGCCCTCGAACTCCAGCGCCACGGCGTGCGGGTGCGCCCGCGCGGCCCGCTCCACCCGCACGTGGACGCGGGCGGATTCTTCCGGGGACGCGAAATCGATCCGTCCGTCCGCCGGCGGCCGCGGGTCGGGACCGGCGGAAAGGGTGGTGACTGCCACGATCGGCTCCGAACAGGGTGGCGTAGCGTATGGAGACACCGGCGATCCTCCCGCAAGAAGCTGCGGGAAGAGATGGACAGATCGTGCAGCGGAGACGGCGCCGGACCGGAGCCCCGCGGAGGCTGGCAGCCCTCCACCCGTGAGAGCCCGCCGTGGACGCTCCCTCGCCGACCGAGGGAAGCGGTCAAACCATGGCTTCCCGCCCAGGCGCGCCTTTTACTCCACCGCGCGTACATCGACCGACGACCTCCGGGCGCTTCCCCGGAGGCTGACGCTGAGTCGAACGACGATTTGTCCGATTGTTTACACGTATTTACAACACGCGCGCCCCTTTGCCCAAGGGAGCCGTGTCACTAAAC
>DASYJZ010000599.1:0-4016 GCA_035995965.1 Longimicrobium sp.
CCCAGATCACGGCTTTCGGCAGGCGCTTCGGCATTCTCCAGCTCTCGTTCGGGTTGACCCGGCGAGTCTGGAAGATGCTTGCCAGCGCGTCGGCCGACACAAAAACGTCTCACGCGGAGCCGCGGAGGGACCCCGCGAGCACTCTTACGGCCGAAGCGGTCACTTCTTCGGCGGGCGCGAGGGGCGCACCTCGATGCGGGAGGGGAGCGAGCGCTTGGGGAACGCGAGCAGGTCCATCACCAGCTCGGCGACGTCTTCCGGCTGGATCTTCCAGGCGTCCTTCTCGCTCGGCGCGTGGTCGTTGAAGTAGGTGGCGACGCTGCCGGGCATGATGTAGTTCACGCGGATCCCCTGCTCCCGCACGTCCAGCATCAGCGCCTCGCTGAAGCCCACCAACCCGAACTTGCTGGCGTTGTACGCCGCCCCGCCGGCGAACGGGTTCTTCCCCGCCAGCGAGGCGATGTTGATGATCCACGCGTCGTCGCTCTTCTCCAGGTGCGGGATCGCCTCGTGGCAGCAGTAGAAGACGCCGGAGAGGTTGGTGCCGATCAGCCGGTCCCACGTCTCCGGCTCCAGCTCGCCGACGGGCGCGAAGACGCCGATGCCGGCGTTGTTCACCAGGATGTCGAGACCGCCGAGCGTCTCCACCGTCTGCCCCACGAGCCGGCGCACGTCCTCCAGGCGGCTCACGTCGCCGGGGATGCCGAGCACCTTGCCCGCGCCGAGCGCCTCCAGCCGGCGCGCCGCCTCCGTCACCTCCGCGGGCTTGCGCGCCGACACCACCACGTTCGCGTCCGCCCGCGCGAGCGCCTCGGCGATCGCGAAGCCGATCCCCTTGCTGCTCCCCGTCACGATCGCCGTCCTGCCCCGCAGATCCACCGCCATCCGGCCCTCCCTCCGCTTCGGTTCGACTGTCCTCGTCCCCGCGTTCTTCCCGAGAGTTCGCGTGCGCAAGCGCGGGGCCGCGGGGCTGCCGGCTGAGGCCGCCGCGAGCGGCGGGTTTCCAACGGTCGTGAACCAACCCGTCGCCGAGCCCCCAACCTGTCGTCGATCCTGACCCGCCGCCGAGCCGGCATCGCAATCCTCTGCTCCATCTCCCGCCAACCGGCGCGCCGGGCAATTTGCCCTCCCGCCGAACAAAACCCTTGACAGCGTCTCTGCCAATACGTATTAGCTAATACGCATTAGCAAACCCCACCCGCCCAGCATGCCGAGATCCGACCCCTCTCGCCCCGTCACCACCCACGACGTCGCCCGGCGCGCGGGGGTCTCGCAGGCCACGGTGTCGCTGGTGCTGAGCGGGAATCCGCGGGCTCGCGTCGCCGCCGCCACGCGCGAGCGGGTGATGGAGGCGGCCGAGGCGCTGGGGTACCGCCCCAACATCCTCGCCCGCGGGCTGGTGCGGGGCCGGTCGTACGCGATCGGGGTGGTGGTGCCGGACCTCACCAACCCGTTCTACCTGGACGTGGTGACCGGCGCCCAGCGCGTGGCGGCCGAGGCGGGGTACGCGGTGCTCCCCGGCGACACCCGCGAGAGCACCCCGGCGCGGCACCTGGAGGCGCTGCGGGCGCGGCAGGTGGACGGGGTGATCATCGACGGGGTCGGCGCCGCCACGCTGCCGCACGACTCGCTCTCCGACCTGAAGGTGGTCGTGGTCGACGAGCCGTCGGAGCGCTGGCCGGGGATCGCGAGCGACGCGCTCGCGGCGGGACGGCTGGCGGCGGAGCACCTGCTGGCGCTCGGACATTGGCGCCTGGCGTTCATCGGCCCCGCGACGGACGTGCACGGGTTCCGGATGCGGGAGCGGGGCTTCTTCCAGGCGCTGCGCGAGGCGGGGGTGGCGCTGCCGCACGAGTGGCTGCGGCGCGTGCCGCCCACGGTGAGCGGCGGGCAGCGGGCGATGAAGTCGCTCCTCGCCTCCGCCGGGCGGCCGACCGGGGTGTTCTGCGCGAACGACCTGATCGCGATGGGAGCCCTGAAGGCGGCGCTCACGGCCGGGGTCACGGTGCCGCGCGACCTCTCCATCGTCGGCTGCGACGACATCGAGATGGCGAGCGTGGTCACCCCCGAGCTGACGACCGTCGCCGTGCCGGCCCGCGAGCTGGGAGCCCGCGCCGCCCGCCTCCTCCTCCGCCAGCTGAACGGCGAGCAGATCGCCGCGAAGCCGACGCGGCTGCTGCCGGTGCGGCTGGTGAAGCGGGGAACGACGGCAGAACCGCAGGGGACAGGGGACAGGGAACAGGGGACAGCCAGCAACGGCTGATCGTCCCGTCGGAGCCTACGCACTTTCGCACTCTCGTTCGTTCGCACTCTCGCACGCGCGGTCATGCGCCACGCCACCATCACCGGAACCGGATCGTTCGTCCCCGCGCGGGTCGTCGCCAACGCCGAGCTCTCCGCGGCGCTGGGCGAGGACATCGACGCGTTCGTGGCGAACACGCTGGGGATCCGCGAGCGGCACTGGTGCGCGCCGGACGAGTCCACCGCCGACCTGGCCGAGCAGGCCGCCCGCGCCGCCCTCGTGGACGCCGGGCTCTCCGCCGAGGACGTGGACCTGCTGATCGTTTCGACCGACACGCCGGAGTACGTCTCCCCCGCGACCTCGTCGGTGCTGCACGGACGGCTGGGGATGCGGCGCACCGCCGGGACCTTCGACGTCAACAGCGCCTGCGCCGGCTTCGCGACAGCGCTCGACGCCGCCTGGAAGTACGTCCGCGCCGACGAGCGCTACGAGCGCGTCCTCGTCGTCGCCGCCTACGCCATGTCGAAGTTCCTGGACCCGGCGGACAAGAAGACGGTCACCATCTTCGCCGACGGCGCCGGCGCGGTGCTGCTGGAGCTCTCCGACGAGCCGGGCCTCCTCGCCAGCGAGCTGTACGCCGACGGCGCGCTGGCGCCGGGGATGGGCGTGTTCGCCGGCGGCACCGCGGAGCCCATCACCGTCGACGTGCTGAACGACGGCGTGCGCAACCGGCTGCGATTTGTTCAGAAGTATCCCAAAGAGGTGAACGAAGAAGGGTGGCCGCGGATCGCCCGCTCCGTCCTCGCCCGCATCGGCCGCTCCGTCGAGGACGTGGACCTCTGGCTGTGGACGCAGGTGAACCGCTCGACCATCGAGATGGTGATGGACCGCCTGGGCGTGCCGATGGAGAAGGCGCACACGGTGATGGACAAGTGGGGCTACACCGGCTCCGCCTGCCTCCCCATGGCGCTGGACGACGCGGTGAAGGCCGGGCGGCTGCACGACGGCGACCTGGTGATGCTGACCGGCTCGGGGGCGGGGCTGTCGATGGGCTGCGTGGCGCTGCGCTGGAACCCGCGGCGGAGCGTCCGATGACCACCGCCGCCCGCGCCTTCCTCGATCGCGCCGCGCGCCACCCGGACCGGGTCGCCTACCGCGCGCTCGCGGCCGGCGGCGCCCCGCGCGACGAGGCGCTGACCTGGGGCGAGTGGGCCGACGCGTCCCGCCGCTTCGCCGCGGCGCTGCTGGCGGACGGCCTTCGCCCGGGCGAGGCGGTCGCGATCCTGGCCGGCACCAGCACCCTCTGGCCGATCGCGGACCTGGGCGTGCTGCTGGCGGGCGGCGTCTCCGTCGGCCTCTACCCCACCAGCGCGCCGTCGCAGGTGCGGCAGATCCTGGACGACTGCGGCGCGCGTATGCTGGTGGTGGACGACGCCGCGCAGCTCGCCAAGGCCGCCGAGGTCCGCGACCAGCTGCCGCGGCTGCGGACGCTCGTCTCCTGTCCCGGCGGCCGCGGCTCCGTCCCCTGGGGCGAGTGGATGGAGCGCGGCGCGGCGGCGCTCAAGTCGCCGGCGGTGGCGGAGGAGCTGGAGGCGAGGACCGCGTCCGCATCCCCCGACGACACCGCGATCCTCATCTACACGTCCGGTTCGACCGGCGAGCCGAAGGGCGCGGAGATCTCGCACCGCTGCCTGCTGGCGTCGGCCGAGTCGATCATCGGCGCGCTGGGGCTGGAGGAGGACGACACCACGCTGTCCTTCCTCCCCTTCTGCCA